>NZ_JBHUXZ010000003.1:0-244051 GCF_042668985.1 Gordonia sp. NPDC057258 | reverse complement strand
CTCGCCTGGCGGCTCGTTGCCGGCTCAACCAGCGGGGGTGGGCGACTCGCCTGGCGGCTCGTTGCCGGCTCAACCAGCGGGGGTGGGCGACTCGCCTGGCGGCTCGTTGCCGGCTCAACCAGCGGGGGTGGGCGACTCGCTCCGCTCGGGGCCGGCTCAACCAGCGGAGGGTGCCGGCTCAACCAGCGGCAACGGCGCAATCGTGCCGCTTCCGTTCGTCGGACCGGCCATACTCATGCGATGAGAACTCGCACGACCAGGGTGGTCGTCCGCAGCGTGTACGGCACCGCCGCCGTCGAGTGGTTCTTGATCCTCGCGATCGCGACGATCATCGTCACGCGCCTGTATCTGCACCTCACCGGGTATCCGCAGGTCGGAAGCGGAACACTGCACATCGCGCACGCGCTGTGGGGTGGCGCGCTGATGATGCTGGCGCTCATCACCGGATGGCTGTTCCTCGGGGCGACGGCGCGGGTCATCGCGATCGTGCTGGGCGGTATAGGTTTCGGGTTGTTTCTCGACGAGGTCGGCAAGTTCGTCACCCGCTCCAACGATTATTTCTACGGGCCGTCGGCGGAGATCATGTACGTGCTCGTCGTGATGATCCTGTTGATCAGCCGCGTCGTCCGGGATGTCAAGCGGCCCACCGGCGCCGAGGCGCTCGCCAATGCGGCGGTCATCGCGGCCGACGGTGTCGCGCACGGGCTTCCGGAACGTCGTCGACGCCAGGCCGAAGAGTTTCTCGTGGTGGCCGAGGGCAAGGGGCTCGACGCCGAGACGATCGGTCACATCCGAGCGCTCCTCGAATCCAGCGAGGGTACGCCGGACCGGTTGATGCGACTCCGCGACCGGGCGGTCGCCCTGATCCCGGACTTCTTCCGCAGTCCCCGATGGATTCCGGTCGTCGGGTGGGGGTTGGTCATCGCGGCCGCACTCACCGTCATCGTCGGCGTGCTGAGCTTCTACTTCTCCGGAGACCGCAGCGAAGAACTCGACATCTACATCGAACTCACCGGCAGCACGCCCGCCACCTGGATTCTGTTGATCAGCGGGATCGCGACACTCGCCCTGGCGCTTCCGGCGATGGTCGCGCGCCGGCGCGGTGTGGAGCCGGCCGGGCCGCTACGAGGGCTGCGTATCGCCGCCCTGGTGTTCATGCTGTCGAACGCTCTCGTCGACTTCGCGCTCGAGGGCTTCGGTGCCCTGTTCAACCTCGCCCTGGGCTTGTTCGCCCTCAGCATCGTGAGTTTCCACCTCGCGCAGGCGTCCGTCGCGTCGGACGGCAGTCGTGATCAACTGAGGGTGTGACTCATCTCGATCGGACTGTGGCTGCCGCGCGTGTCGAGGGCTTCGACCGGCGGACCGCGGACGTCCCCGGCGCACGGGCCGCCTCGGTCGTCCTCGCGGTAGCGGAGAAGGACGGCCGTCAGGGGATCTGGCTGTGCAAGCGTCCCACGACGATGCGACGCCACGCCGCCCAATTCGCACTTCCCGGTGGCCGGCTCGACCCCGGCGAGGACCACGTCACGGCCGGCCTGCGCGAACTCGACGAAGAACTCGGCATCCAGCTGCCGCCGAGCTCGGTGCTCGGGGCGCTCGACGACTATCCGACGCGCTCGGGTTTCGTGATCACCCCGATCGTCTGCTGGGCCGAGGAATACCAGGAGCCGACGCCCAATCCCGACGAGGTGGCGCTGCTGTTCTTCGTCACCTTCTCCGAACTGCTCGTCGAACCGCGGTTCCTCACGATCCCGCAGTCCGATCTCCCGGTCATCCAGCTGCCCATCGTCGGGTCCCTCGTCCACGCGCCGACCGCCGCGGTGATCTACCAGTTCGCCGAGGTGGTCCTGCGGAACCGGCAGACACGGGTCGACGGCTTCGAGCAGCCGGTCTTTGCCTGGAAATAGCCGCTCAGCCGGCGACGAGTCGCTGCTCGGCCCGACGCACGTAGGGCCGGGCTCCCGTGTCGCGGGCCACCCGGACGGCATCCTGCAGGTCGGCGGTTCCATCCAGCCCGACGACCTCGCGCGCGGTTCCGCGATACAGCGTCGCGGGTCCCAGACACACGAGTCCGGGCCATTGCACCACCAGGCCCGACGACCAGTCGGCGGTGAACGGCTCGATGCGGCGGCAGATCTCACCAGCGGCGTCGCGGTGACGGGAATCGCGAGACACCGCGTAGAGCGTCTCGATGAGCAGTGGAACGCGCGCCACCACGCGCGAACCGGCCCACTGGTCGGCGTCCGCGGTCAGCTCCGTCGCGAGTTCGAGGGCACGGTCGAGGTCGCCGCTCTCGGCGGCGCCCAGTGCGATCACCAGGGTGAAATCCTCGTCCACCTCTTCCGCGAGCGCATCGAACGGCGGCAACGCCGAGGCGAGCTCGCCGCGGTGCCACGCGGCGATCGACGCGCTGGTCGCCATCGACGACTCGGCGAGAAGTCGTGCACGGTCGGACAGCCCGCCGACCGTCGCAGCGAACCTCTCGGTCAGTGCCGTGCTGGTGTCGTAGTCGCCACGTAACAGCGCGATCATCACCTGCCACCACAACTGCATCGTCTCCACATCGGTACCGCCGATACGTCCGGCGAGCCGGGTGAACTCGGTGGACAGGCGTCGCGCCAGACGCAGATCAGCCGCCTCCAACGCGCAGACACGTTGCAGATGCAGAGCGGTGGCGCGTCTGTGGAGGTCGCCGGCCGACAGTTCATACAGCTCCCGCGCGATCTTGCGTCGATCCGCCAGACGGTCGGGAACCCACCGGACGAGGAACTCGGCGAGGTCGATCTCGAAATCCACGGCACCGCTGTCGTGGACGACACGTGCGGCACCGAGATGGTCGTCGGCGCCCGGCAAGCCGAGGACGGTCAACCGGGCTGCCTCCGACGCATGAAGGCGCGCAACCACTTCGGGGTCCAGGGCCTCGCCGTGCGTCAGTGCCTCGCGGGCGAGAGCGGCATGGTCGGTCTGGACGACGCCGTAACCGGACCAGTAGCCCGCGACCCCGTTCGGTGCCGACAGCAGTGCGGTCTCGGCGAGCGCGGGCCAATCCCGCGTCAGCCGACTCACCGTCGCCGCCGATTCGAAAGAGTCCGCAGCCGAATCGAACTCCCCGATGCGCAGCGCGGCGGTGCCGGCGATCCGGCGCAATTCGACGGTCGAGTCGGGGTCGAGTCCGGGCAGACCGAGCCCACGTCGTGCCAGGTCGAGCGCACGATGATCGGCCGTTGCCGAGAGTGCGCGGTGAGCCGTCCCGATGCATGTGCGAGCGGCGACGGCGGTCGAGTCCTCGTCGACGGCGCACTCGACGCGGTGCACGGCCAGTGACTCGAGATCGTCGGGACGCACCGCTTCGAACGCAGCGGCGAGCCGCGCGTGCGCCTCGATCCGTTGCTCGCGCGAGAGGTGGTCGGCGAGACCCTTCGTGACGCTCGCAAGCTCGCTCCTCAGGGGGCTGACGAGCCCGCTGCGGACTGCCTCGTCGGCCACGCCCTCACCGAGGGTGCGGGCCACCTCGGTGAACACATCGTCGGGGAGATCGCCGCCTGCGATCGTCACGGCCGTGACGAGCGCACGAGCGGCAGGGGAGAGATCGTCGAACCGCGTCGAGTACATCGATCGGGCGGGATGGTCCCGGTCCGGCGGCGCCCCGGTCCAGGCGATGGCGCACAGTTGTTGCACCACAGCAGGATTGCCGAATGACTGCGCGACCAGCGCGTCAGCGTCGACCCGGCCCGTGTCACCGAGCTGCTCGAGACGCCGAACGATCAACGCGCGCACGTCGTCGGAGCCGAGTTCGGTCAGACGCACCTCGGCGACCGGCCCGTGCCGGTTCAGTGTCGACCGGAGGATCTCGACGGGCTCGGCGTCGGGGTCGCGGCAGGTGACCAGGACCGTCATCGGTGCCTGTCCGATACCTGCAAGCACGCGTCCCAGCACAAGAGCCGAGTCGGCGTCGAGCCACTGGGCGTCGTCGACAAGTAACACCGATCGCCCGTGCTCGGCGACGTCGGACCAGATGCGGGCGGTGAGGTCGGCGACGATTCGCGTCGTCGGTACGGAGACCGGGGACTCGCCGAAGAGTTCCTCGAGGCCGCCGAACGTCGGTCCGGGCGGGCCGGGTCGGCCGATGAAACGGCGGGCCGCGGCACTGTGCCGTGCGATGAGGTGCTCGACCAGCGCGGTCTTCCCGATGCCCGACGGGCCGATGAGGACCACACCCGCGGGACGGTCCGCGCCGGTTTGCCAGACCTGTTCGAGCACTGCGTGTTCGGCGACTCGGCCGATGAGTTCGCGTACCGGCTGCGGCGTGGCGGAGGTGGCGGAGAGCGGCGAGACCGCGGGAGACGGGTCGAGCAGGTCGTCTTCCAGCGCGACCGTGTCGGGATGCGGATCGAGACCCAGGTCGTCACGGAGGGCCTGCCGGAGTCGGCGCAGTACGCCGAGGGCGTCGACCGTGCGTCCGTCGTCGTGCAGCGCACGAGCGAGGGTCCGCGCGGCGCCCTCGCGGTAGGGGTCCCGTTGACACAGCGGCGTCAGCAACGCGACCGAGCGACGGTACTCGCCGACCGTGCGCAGCGCGTCGGCTGCGGTCTCGGTGAACTCGGCACGTATCTCCGCGAGCCGGACGAGTTCGGGTGCGATGTCGGCGATGTCGGCGATCTCCGGAAGCGGTTCGCCCCGCCATAGTTCGAGCGCTCGGCACAACACCTCTGCGCCGGCCCGGGGGTCGGACCGGACGAGCTGCAATCCCTCCTGGCCGAACTGGTCCAGCAGATCGAGGTCGGTGACTGCGCCGTCGCAGTGCAGTAGGTATCCCGCGGGGACGGTGTCGATGCGGACGACGCCGGTCGGGGCGAGCGAGCGTCGAAGCCGGGACACGTATCCGTGCAGTGTGCTCGCCGCCGACGCCGGTGGACGACCACGCCACAGGAGCTCGGTCACCCGCTCAGGCGAGCACGCGGTCCGTTCCGCGGCGAGGATGGCAAGCAACTCGGCGTGCTTGCGGGCTGTCATCGGGATCGGCGACCCGTCGGCAGCCGTGACCGACAGTGGACCCAGGACCCGGATCGCCAGATGTGGTTCAGAAGCCAACTCACGCGCCGTTCGTCGGGCCGCACCAGTCGCGCACAAGGCTAACACCAGCGCGGGTTGTCAGCGTTGGCGTCATGACAACCACTGCACACACCCAGAACCAGAACCACGACGCGTTGGATGGCGACACACCCGGCCCGTTTCGCAGCCCGAGCTGGCCGGTCCTACGCCGTCTCAGCGGCGGCGCCCTGACCCTCGGCGGAGTCGCCTGCATCGCCGGCGGGACGTTGCATCCCATCGTCGACGGCGAGGCCCACTCCGTGGAGGCGCTTCAAGCGGTGGGCTCACCGTGGGCGCAGATCCTGCTCGCCGTCGGCACGACGCTGCTGCTGCTCGGCCTGCCCGGGATGTACGCGTGGCTGGCACCCCGGATCGGGATCGCCGGGCTGATCGGCCTCGTCGCCTACGCGGTCGGCAATCTCGTCACCGCGACCGGGCACCTCATCGTCGAGCTGTTCGTCGCGTACCCGTTCGCGCATGACCCGGACAAGGCCGCGCTCATCGCCGCCGACGACTCGATGCTGGGCACCACCGCTTTCGAGCTGCTCAACACGGTCGGCGGGCTCGTGATGTTGGTCGGTATGGGGATGTTCGGCGCCAGCCTCATCCGCAACCGGGCTGTCCCGCTCTGGATCGGCATCCTCACCGTCGTCGGCATGGTCGGTTTCATGCTGCCGATTCCCGCAGTCGCCGGAATCTCGGGATTCATCTACGAGGCGCCGCGTGGAATCGCCATCGCCGCGATCGGAGCACTGATGGTTCGCCGGTGATGTAGATCACAACGCCGGTGGGGATGAAATCGGACCGCGGTCCGGTTAGTGTCTGGTGACGGGTCGCGAAGGCCCACCAGCCATCGATCGAGACCCGAACCGAAAATTTTTGGAAGGACCACGACATGACCTCCGCCACCACCGTCAAGGCACCCATCCCCGCCGGCACCTGGACCATCGACTCCGTGCACTCCGCGGTGAACTTCTCCGTGAAGCACCTCATGGTCAGCAAGGTCCGCGGCAGCTTCGACACCTTCTCCGGCACCATCACCGTCGACGAGGACGGCACCCCCGCCGTCCAGGCCGAGATCGACGTCACCTCGATCAACACCCGCAACGAGCAGCGCGACGGCCACATCAAGTCCGCTGACTTCTTCGACGCCGAGAAGTTCCCGACGGCCACCTTCGTGTCCACCGGCGTGCGCCAGAATGGCGACGACTACCTCCTCGACGGCGATTTCACCCTGAAGGGCGTCACCAAGCCCGTGACCCTCGAACTCGAGTACCTGGGTACCAACCCCGGTATGGGCCAGGGCACCGTCGCCGGCTTCGAGGCGAAGATCGTGCTCAGCCGCAAGGAGTTCGGCATCGACATCGAGATGCCGCTCGAGGGCGGTGGCGTCGTCGTCGGTGACAAGATCACCATCACGCTCGAGATCGAGGCCCTGCAGGCCTGATCCGCACGATCCCCGATGGACCGGCACCGTGAGGTGCCGGTCCATTTGTGGTTTCGACACGCCGCGTGGCCGCTTCGCGTCCGCGTGGCGGCTCAACCAGCGGGGGATGGCCGCGTGGCCGCTTCGCGTCCGCGTGGCGGCTCAACCAGCGGGATGGTCGGCTCTCCCTTGGGTAGGCTTCGGGGAACGCCGTCAGGCAGGAGAAGCCGATGGGACGACCACGCCGGACCCGTCGTGGTGTGCCGTGGACACGTCTGCGCCGACGCACCGCGGGTTTCTTGTGGGGTACCTCCACGGTCCCGAGCCCCCGGGGATGGGCCCGTATCGGTCCGCCCATGCGCAGCAAGATCGCCCTCCACGCCACCGTCACCGCGATGACGGCCGTGATCGCCAGCAATGCGGTGATCGGCGTCGAGACCTTCTTGCTCGTCCAACTCGCCTTCAACGGCGGACAACTCACCTTCGACGAGACGCTCGGCGCGCCGAACTTCCCGGTGGTCGTGGGTGCGATCATCGTCGGCATTCTCACGAACCTCTTGCTGGGGATGCTCGCGGTCCGGCCCCAGCTGCGCTGGTTCATCAGCTGTCAACCCGCCGACCATGCCCGTCGACGCGCCGTACAGCGGATACCGATCGTGCAGCTCGGAGTCACGGTCGTCTCCTGGAGCGCGGCGGCCCTGTTCTACGTGTTCATCGCCGAAGAACTCACGACCGCGACCGTCGCCGGCGTCGCGGTCGCCTTCGCGCTGGCCGGTATGTCGAGTGCCTGTCTCACCTATCTGTTCGCCGAACGCGCGGCCCGCCCCCTGGCCGTCGTCGTCCTCGAGGACTTCCCCACGAACCACGTCATGAACGGTGTGCGCGTGCGAATGCTGGCCGTGTGGGCGGTGAGCTCGGCGGTGCCGATGGTCGGTCTGCTGACGGTCAACGCGGGGCGCTGGACCGGTCTGCTGCCCGACGTCTACGGCGCGGTCGACTGGACGACCGTGATCCTCTGCCTGGTGGGCCTCGCATCCGGAGCCCGTGTGATCGCGCTTGTGGGACAGGCGATCACTGATCCGCTGACGGAGATGCGCCGGGCGGTGCACCGCGTGGACCACGGCGACTACAAGGCTCGCGTGCCCGTCTACGACTCCTCGGAACTCGGTGTGCTGCAACACGGTTTCAACAGGATGGTCGAGGGTCTCGCCGAACGGGACCGCATGCGTGAGATATTCGCGCGACACGTCGGCGACACCGTGGCCGAGCTCGCTATCTCCGACGGTGTCGGCATGCACGGCACCAACACTCGCGTCGGTGTCCTCTTCGTCGACATCGTCGGCTCGACCGGGCTGGCGCAGCAGCGTAGTCCCGACGACACCGCCGCCCTGCTCAATGCCTTCTTCAGCATCGTCGCCGACGTCGTCGATCAACATTCCGGGTTCGTCAACAAATTCGAGGGCGACGCCGCGCTCGCCGTCTTCGGTGCGCCCGTCGAGATCGACGACCCGGCCGGCGCCGCACTCGGCGCCGCCCGCGACCTCGCCGACCGTCTCGCCAGCAGCCTCGACATCCGTTGGGGGATCGGGGTTTCCTACGGCGAGGCGTTCGCCGGCAACATCGGCGCCGAACGACGCTATGAGTACACCGTCATCGGCGACCCGGTCAACGAGTGCGCACGGCTGTCCGACATGGCCAAGACCGGACGCATCCCGGCTCTGGCCAGCGGCGCGGCCGTCGAGGCCGCCGGCGAGGAAGCGCAGGAATGGAAGCTGCTCGGCACACGGATCATGCGCGGCCGTTCCGAGCCCACCGCCTTTCATGCACCGATCGAACTCGTCGAGCGGCTGGGGACGTCGACCAACCTCATCGCGGAATTGCTACGGCCCGCACGTCGCATCGTCGGCGCCAACCCGTTGCGGCTGACCACATTCTTCGGCGGGTGAAGCCCTCGCTGCGCGCGGCGGAAGAGATGAATCGTTGACGCCGTCCCTATGCGTCAATAGCGTGGGCCGCACGGTCCCGGCTATGTTGCCGGGCATGACGACGCATCTCAGGGGGTCGCGATGAGTGGTTGGACGACAGCGGACGTGACGGACCAGACGGGCCGGACGTTCGTGGTGACCGGTGCCAACAGCGGTCTCGGGTATCAGACCGCGAAGGTGCTCGTCCGCGCCGGTGCAGAAGTGGTGCTGGCGTGCCGGAACACCGCCAAGGCCGATGCCGTGGCGTCGGAGCTGGGGCCGAAGGCGACCGTCGCCAAACTGGACCTCGCCGACCTCGAATCCGTGCGCGCCTTCGCCGCCGGGGTGACCGGCGCCGACGTGCTGATCAACAACGCGGGACTGATGGCGGTCCCGTTCCGACGCACCACCGACGGTTTCGAGATGCAGATCGGCACCAATCATCTCGGGCATTTCGCCCTCACGGCGCTGCTGCTGCCGAAGATCACCGAACGGGTGGTCACCGTGTCGTCGACGATGCACCAGATCGGCGACATCCAACTCGACGACCTGAACTGGGAACAGCGCCGCTACCGGCGCTGGCGGGCCTACGGCGACTCCAAGATGGCCAACCTGATGTTCGGCAAGGAGCTCGCCGCACGGCTGGCGGCGGCCGGGTCGTCGAAGAAGTCGTTGATCGCCCATCCGGGTTACGCCTCAACGGAATTGCAGGGCAGAAGCGAGAACTTCTCCGACTTCTTCGCGAAACTGGGCAACAAGCTGCCGATCGCCCAGCCGGCGGCCGACGGGGCGCTGCCCCAGCTCTACGCGGCGACCCTGCCGGATGCGAAATCCGGGACGTTCTACGGGCCGACGCAGTTCTTCGGGATGCGCGGCGCCCCCGGACGTAGCGGGTACAAGAAGGCCGCCGACGACGTCGAGTTCCGGGCAGCGCTGTGGGAGGAATCGGAGCGGCTCACGGGGGAGAAGTTCGACGTCGGGGCCGTCGGCTGAGCGTAGCGTCGAATGGCTCCGATCCCACGAACGGACGAATCATGTTTGAGGTAGAGAACTTCGGACGCTGCATGGCTTAGATTCGCGGCATGACCCTCTCGAAACGTTCCTTGCGCATCATGCTGGCCGGAGCGGCATGCGTCGCCGGCGCGACTTTCTCCACCGTCGCGGCCCCGTCGGCATCGGCCGAACCCACCGGTTGCGTCGCCGGGGCGGCCGTCGTCGTCGCCGCGTCGTACTGCAGTGGCGGTACGGGGGAGCACCGGGTGCAGGCAGCATGTCTGGACTCGACCATGGTCGCGACACTCACCAACGCAAACGGCCCCTGGCGCGCACCGGGGCAGCTGTCGGTCGTGACCATCGGCGCTCAGACGTACGTCGGGAAGTGCATACTCCCGGTCATCGCGATCACCGGCGTGCGGTGATCCTGGCGCGCACCCTGGTTCTCGGCGCCCTGTGCGTCGGCAGTGCTGCGCTGTCGGCGGTGTCCGCGTCCTCGGCATCGGCCGAACCCACCGGTTGCGTGGCGGGGTCGGCGATCGTCGTCTCGGCGTCGTACTGCAGTGGTGGCACCGGTGAGCACCGGGTGGAGGCGGGCTGCATCGTTCCGGCGCTCTACGCCACGACCTTCGAAGCGTATGGGCCCTGGAGAAGCCCGGGGCAACTGTCGGTCGTGACCACCGGAGCGCCGACGAGAGCGGGGGAGTGCATTCTCCCCATCCAGGTCTTCGTCGGGGTGCGCTGAACCGGTTGAAAAAGGCCCGACTACTGGACGCTGAACGCGATGCTGTTCGACGCGCCCGAGATGGTGTCGGTGACGCGGATCGTGAAATCGCCTGCGCCCTTGAAGAAGTAGGACTTCACCGCGGTGCAGTCCTGGGTCTTGAACAGCGAGGCCTGCTTGGGGACCTTCGGTCCGGACAGGCGGACCTCCATGCGGCACTCGTTGCCGTCGACGATCGGCCCGGCGTCGATGATCGAGTTCCAGCGCACGCCCAGACGCGAGTTCTTCGGATAGGTGTTGGGCACGACGGCCGCGGTGTTGTTCGGTGTGTACACCCAGACGTTGATCGACTTGATGCCGTTCGGTGCGCCGGGGCGGCCGAGCTTGCCGTAGTGCGTGACCTTGTCGCCGCCGGACGAGCCGAGCGCGGAGCTGCCGGAGTCGAGGCTGCCGCTCGCGCTTCCGAAGAGTGTGTCGAGCGGGTTGGCGGTCGCCGGTGCGACGGGCAGTGCCAGTGCGGCGGTGGCGAGCAGGGCGGCGGCGATACGGGTGCGCTTCATCGACTTCTCTCGGTCCTCGCGGTTTATAACGAAATGATTAAAGCATGAGGATCGGCGTGTGCGTAGACAACTGCCCCCGCTGTTTGAGCCGGGACCGAGCGAAGCGAGGCGCCGAGTCGAAGCCACCTGGTGACCTCGACGGGCGCGGCGTTCTCGCTGCGCTCGGTCGACGCTGCTCGGCCAGCGGAGGGCGGCCCAGGTCACCACACCCCGGGCGGCCGCAGTTGAATGCTGATACGGGCGCCGACGCCGCGCACCTTGGGAACCGCGTGCTCCCAGGTGCGCTGACAACTGCCGCCCATGACGAGTAGGTCGCCCGACGACAGCGTGAATTTCAGTGACCGCCCGCCACCGCGGGGTCTGAGCATCAGTGGCCGAGGTGAACCGAGCGAGATGATGGCGACCATCGTGTCGTGTGTGGATGCCCGGCCGATGCGATCGCCGTGCCACGCAACCGAGTCATTGCCGTCGCGATAGAGGCTGATCCCGGCAGTCGCGAATCCCTCCGGCAGTTCGTCGCGGTAGTGCTCGGTCAGTGCGGCGCGTGCGCCGGTGATGATCGGGTCGGGGAATCGGTCATCGGCCTGGTAGATCGAGACGAGCCGCGGAACCTCGACCACCCGCTCGTACATACGACGACGCTCGGCCCGCCAGGGGACGCACTCGCGGAGGCGGTCGAAGAGGTCGTCGGCTCCACTGATCCAACCGGGACACAGGTCGACCCACGCCCCCTCGGTCAGTGTGCGACGCGAGATCGATGTCGATAGGTCGCCGAGCGTCGGCTGCGCTGACTGCTCAGAGAACAACGAGCCCTGGGTGCCGAGAGACATGACTTCAGGCTACACCCAGATCGCACGTGTGTTCGAGTGCTTTACCTAGGATTCGTGCGCGACAGTTCCGGAAGCAGGTCGAACCGTCCTGCGACGAGGGCGGACCGTTTCGCGCGAGACCAGCCGTGGACACGGCGCTCGGCCGCGTAAGCCTCGCCGATGTTGGGGAACTCCTGCTGGAATACGAGCCGGACGGGCCGACGAGGACGTGTGTAGCGCGAGCCGTTTCCGGTCTGGTGCTGGTCGACTCGATGCTCGACGTTCCGAGTGCTCCCGACGTACAGCGTGCCGTCGGAACATTCGAGGATGTAGAGGAAGCCACTCATGGTGTGACTGTCGAGGATTGCTGCGACAAATCGGTCGATGCCTCCACAGCCAGCGGATCGTGGTGAGTCTGTCCACAGGGTCGTTGGCTCGGTTTCGCGTATCGGTCGCCAAGTGGCTTCGACTCGGCGCCTCGCTTCGCTCGGGGCCGGCTCAACCAGCGGGGGTTGGCCGCCGCTGGCCGAGCAGCGTCGACCGGGCGCGGCGCGGACGCCGCGTGCGTTGAGGTCCCTTCGCATTATCGGTCGCCAGGTGGCTTCGACTCGGCGCCTCGCTTCGCTCGGGGCCGGCTCAACCAGCGGGGGTTGGTCGAGCGTCGCGGGGAGGTCGCGTGCGTTGAGGTCACCTCGCATGATCGGTCGCCAGGTGGCTTCGACTCGGCGCCTCGCTTCGCTCGGTGCCGGCTCAACCAGCAGTGGATGGTGCCGGCTCAACCAGCGGGGGGTCGGGTCAGCCGGCGCGAGTGGCGTCGGAGACCGGCGTGATCGGGAGGCGCAGCGCGCCGGGCGCGTGGGCGGGGACCGTCGGGTGGTGGGGCTCCACCGGCTGGACGGGCCGGTACGCCGCACCGAGCTCGGGCCGCGGGTCGGCCTCGCCGGCATTGGGCCACATCGCCAGGGCGCGTTCGGCCTGCGCGGTGATGGTCAGCGACGGGTTGACGCCGAGGTTGGCCGAGACGGTCGCGCCGTCGACAATGTGCAGCCCCGGGTGGTTGAACACCCGGTGGTACGGGTCCACCACGCCGTCGGCCGCCGAGCGTCCGATCGAGCAGCCGCCCAGGAAGTGGGCCGTCATCGGGATGTTCAGCAGGTCGACGATGGAACCGCCGGCGTCGCCGTCGATCTCGCGTGCGACGGCGCGCACCGCCTCGTGTCCCTCCGGGATCCACGTCGGCGGGGGATCGCCCTCGCCCTGCCGGCTGCGCAGCATCGGGCCGAAACGACCTCGGCGCGAGAACAACTCGAGCGAGTTGTCGGCGGTCTGCATGACGAGTGCGATGATGGTGCGCTCCGACCAGCGTCGTACCTAGAGTCCGCGAAGCGTGATCACCGGGTGACGGACCATCTCGATCAGCGCCTGCAGCAGTCGCGGCAGCGGACCGCCACCGTCGACGAGAATGGCCTGCAACATGCCGATGAGGTTGCTGCCCTTGCCATATCGCACGGGTTCGATGTGCGTGTGGTCATTGGGGTGGAACGACGACGTGATCGCGACACCCTCGGTGTAGTCGATGTCGAGGTCGCGTGCGGTGGCGGCCAGGACCGCCTCGGAGTTGGTGCGGACCACCTTGCCCAGGCGCGACGACAGCCCGGGCAGGTGGCCGCCCTGCTGCATGTCCAGCAGCAGCTTGTTGGTGCCGTACGTCCCGGCGGCGAACACCACGTGATCGGCGGTGAAGGTGCGGCGCCCGCGGCGCGACCAGCGTCGGCCCGACCGGTGCGACTCCACGACGTACCCGCCGCCCGAACGCGGCCGGACGGTGTCCACGGTCGTCATCGGAATGATCTCGGCACCGGCCTGTTCGGCCAGGTAGAGGTAGTTCTTGACGAGCGTGTTCTTCGCTCCCACCGGACATCCCGTCATGCAGGCGCCGCAGTCGGTGCACCCGGTGCGTGCCGGGCCGGCGCCGCCGAAGAACGGGTCGTCGACCGTCTTGCCCGCCTCGCCGAAGAACACGCCGACCGGGGTGTGGACGAAGGTGTCGCCGACTCCCATCTCCTCGGCGACCTTGCGGATCACGCGGTCGGCGGGCGTCACCTTCGGATACGTGGTCACGCCGAGCACGCGTGAGGCCTGGTCGTAGTACGGGTCGAGCTCGGATGCCCAGTCGGTGATCGATCCCCAATGCGGGTCGTCGAAGAACGTCGGCAGCGGACGGTACAGGGTGTTCGCGTAGTTCAGCGATCCACCGCCGACGCCCGCACCGGCCATCACGAGCACGTCGCGCAGCAGGTGCATGCGCTGCACCCCGAACAGTCCGAGCGCGGGTGCCCAGACGTAGTCCTTGAGGCGCCAGCTCGTCTTGGGCAGCTCGCCGTCGGAGAAACGCCGACCGGACTCGATGACCGCGACGCGGTAGCCCTTCTCGGTGAGTCGCAGGGCCGCAACCGATCCGCCGAAACCGGAGCCGATGACGATGGCGTCGTAATGGTCAGGGGTGGAACTCACGGTGCGACGGTCCTCTCGGTGTCGGATTCGGTGGCGTCGGATGCGGCGTCTGATCCGGTGGTGACTGCCTGGTCGACGGGTGCGGCGGGGATCGCGGCGTCGAAGCGGTGGTCGGTGGGTTCGAAGGACGACATCATCCGGCGGAAGTCGCTCGTGAACTTCGGCCACATCACCGAGTTGCGACCGGTGGAGTCGAGGTACCAGCTCGAGCAGCCACCCGAATTCCAGACGGTGCGTTCGAGTTCGGGATCGAGTTCGGAGTTGTAGCGGTCCTGTGCATCCTCGGTGACCTCGAAGGTCGACCGGCCGCTACGCGAGAGTTCGGCGAGTGCCTTGCTCATGTAGTACGCCTGCGGCTCCAGCATCAGCACGATCGAGCTGTGACCGAGATTCGTGTTGGGGCCGTACAGGAAGAACAGATTGGGGAAGCCGTGGACCTCGACCCCGCGGTAGGCGCGCGGCGAACCCTTCCACGCGTGGGCCAGCGTGCGGCCGTCGCGCCCGGTGATCGCCGACGCGATGGGCGGCTCGGTGGGGGTGAACCCGGTCGCGAAGACGACCGTGTCGACCTCGTGCTCGCGACCCTGGTCGTCGACGGCACCGCGTGCGGTGAGGCGGGTGATTGCTCCAGTGACGGTCGCGTTGTCGCGCTGGAGGGCGGGGAACCACTTGTTGGTCAACAACATCCGCTTGCAGCCGATGGTGTAGTCGGGGGTGAGCCGACGGCGTAGCGCACGGTCGCGGACCTGGACACGCAGCTGGGCCAGCGCGATGGTCTTCGCGATCGGCAGCAGCTTGGGATTGCGGGCCATCATGAGGACGTAGGCCTCGCGATAGGTCCACACCATCCGCCGGACCAGTCGGTGGATACCGGGAACCCGACGATAGAGCGCGCGTTCGAGGGTGCCGATGTTGCGGTCCAGACGCGGGACGACCCAGGCGGGGGTGCGCTGGAAGACCGTGAGATGCCCGACCTCGTCCACGATCTCGGGCACGATCTGGATCGCCGACGCGCCGGTGCCGACGATCGCGACGCGTCGACCGTGCAGGTCGTGGGAATGGTCCCAGTCGGCGGAGTGGAACATCGTGCCGGTGAACTCGTCGGCGCCGGGGACGGTCGGCAGGCCGGGTTCGGACAGCGCACCGGGCGCCGCGACCAGGTAGCGGCACCGGATCTCACCGTCGGTCGTGTCGACGACCCACTCCTGCGTGCCACCGTCCCAGCGCGCCGACGTCAGCGCGCAGTTGTATCGGATCTGATCGGCGAAATCGACTGCGACCGAGCGTAGATACCGATGGATCTCGTCGCGACGCCCGTAGGTGTGCGACCACTCCGGGTTCGGCGCGAACGACAACGAGTACAAGGACGTCGGGACGTCGCAGGCCGCGCCCGGGTAGTCGTTCTCGCGCCAGACACCACCCGCGCCGTCGCCGCGCTCGATCGCCAGGGTCTGCAGCTGCGGATGGTCCTTTCGCAGACGATGCAGGGCGGCGAGGCCGCCGAATCCGACACCGACGACGAGGACGTCGACGCGCCGGGGCAGCGTGTCCTGCTGCGCGAGGGTCGGACTGGGTTCAGTCATGAGACAGGAGTTCCTTCCATACGGGCAGGAGTCGGTCGAGCAGCGCGCGGTCGGCGTCGGGCGAGCGCAGGATGCGCGACACCGCGAGTCCGCGTGCGAGTTCGATGGAGAGTTCGAGTTCCGCGGCGGTGTACCGGTCGCCGAACAACTCGGCACAACCGACGGCGAGGGCGTCGGAGACCTGTTGTTCGAGCGGGATGATCGCGGTTCGTAGCCCGACGTCGCAGCGGGCGGCGACCCACAACTCGAGAGCGGCGTCGAACAGCGGACCGCTGAACGCCTCGACGAGGATCTCGAGTCCCTCGTCGCCCGTGCGGGGCCGCGACAGGATCTCTGCCAGCCGGCGTTCGACGAGGTGCCCGACCGCGGCGACCACCAGCGATTCCCGGGTGGGGAAGTGATGCAGCAGGGCGCCGCGCGAGATCCCCGCGCGGCGGTTCACCTCCTGCGTGGTGGTGGCTGCGTAGCCGACGTCGACGAGGGCGTCGACGGCCGCGTCGAGGATGAGCGCACGGGTGGTCGCGGTGCGTTCGGCCTGCGTACGACGACGCGGGGCGCGGGTGGGCTCGGTCACATCAGTGACGGTAGCACAAACAGTCCGGACTGCTTGTAAGTTTCCAAGAGATCGCGGCGCGTAAGTTGGACCGCATGCGATTCGGACTCTTCATTCCCCAGGGCTGGCGTCTCGATCTCGTGGGTGTGGAACCCGCGGACCAGTGGGGGGTGATGTCGTCGGTCGCCGACCGCGCCGAGTCGGGCGGCTGGGACTCGATCTGGGTGTACGACCACTTCCACACCGTCCCGCTGCCCACCGACGAGGCCACGCATGAGGCGTGGACTCTCGTGGCCGCCCTGGCCGCCACCACGAGTCGGGTCGAGATCGGCCAGATGTGCACCGCGATGGGTTATCGCAACCCGATGTACCTCGCGAAGGTCGCCGCCACCGCGGACCTGATCTCCGGCGGTCGCGTCCAGATGGGCATCGGTGGCGGCTGGTACGAACACGAGTGGCGTGCATACGGTTACGGATTCCCGTCGGCGGGTGAGCGGCTGGCGCGGCTCGACGAGGGAGTGCAGATCATGAAGCAGGCCTGGGAGACCGGACGGGCGACGCTCGACGGCAAGCACTACACCGTCGACGACGCCATCTGCGCCCCGCAGCCCACGGCCGGGCGGCTGCCACTATGGATCGCCGGCGGCGGGGAGAAGAAGACGCTGCGTATCGCGGCCAAGTACGCCGACTACACCAACTTCGACGGCACGCCGGACGGGTTCGCGCACAAATCGTCGGTCCTGCAACAACATTGCGCCGACCTCGGACGCGACTTCGCGTCGATCACCCGCTCGGCCAATTACAACGTGATGCTCGGCGAGACCGAGGCCGACGTGGAGCGCAAGCTCACCGACCTCGAAGCCCGGCTGAGCAAGATCGTCGGGCCCGACGCTGCCTCCGGCAGTTTGGGCGCGTTCCGGGGGATGCCCGCGGTTGGGACGCCTGAACAGGTCGCCGAGAACCTTCGCGGGCTCGCCGACGCCGGGATGTCCTACGGGATCTGCTACTTCCCGAACATCGCCGTCGACCGCGAGGACCTCGAGATGTTCGAGCAGCGGGTGATCCCGGCGTTGCGCTGAGCTTCAGGCTGTCGGGTCACCAAGTGGCTTCGACTCGGCGCCTCGCTGCGCTCGGGGCCGGCTCAACCAGCGGGGGTGGTCGCCAAGTGGCTTCGACTCGGCGCCTCGACCTCGACGCGCTCCTTCGTCGCTTGCTCGGCCCGGCGGCTGCGCTCGGTGCCGGCTCAACCGGCGGGGTGGAGTCACAACCGGCGCAACCGCTCGGCGGCTTCGGCGATCACCTCGTCGCGTTTGGCGAAGGCGAACCGGAGCATGTGGTGCCAGGGTTCGCGGTCGTCGGTGAACACACAGACCGGCACCGCGGCCACGCCGATGCGTTCGGGCAGCGTTCGGCAGAACTCGATGCCGTCGTCGATGCCGAGAGGACGAGGGTCGGCGCAGACGAAATAGGTTGCCTCGCTACGGTGTACGGCGAAACCGGCGTCGGACAGTGCGGTCGAGATCAGGTCGCGTTTGGCCTGCAGCCCTCGCGCCGACTCGTGGACCCAGTCCAACTCGTGCTCCAGCGCGTGCGCCACCGCGGGCTGGAACGGCCCGGAGCCGACATAGGACATGTACTGCTTCGCCGTCCGTGCCGCGGCGACGAGTTCGGGCGGACCGCTCACCCAGCCGACCTTCCAGCCGGTGCAGTTGAAGGTCTTGCCGGAGCTGGAGATCCGCAGGGTGCGTTCCCGCATACCCGGCAGCGCCGCGAGCGGGGTGTGCGTCCGTCCGTCGAAGACCAGGTATTCGTAGACCTCGTCGGTGACGGCGATGACGTCGTGCGCGACGCACAGCCGTGCGATCTCGGCCAGGTCGTCGGTCGACAGCACGGTCCCCGTCGGATTGTGCGGGCTGTTCACCACCACCATCGATGTCTTCGGCCCGAAGGCCGCGGCAAGACGCTCGCGGTCAAGTCGGAAGCCGTCGCCGTCGGGGACCAGCGGCACGACGCGCCGCACACCCCCGGCCATCGCCACGGCGGCGGCGTAGGCGTCGTAGTAGGGCTCGATCATGATGACCTCGTCACCCGGCTCCACCAGACCGACGACGGCGCCGGCGATCGCCTCGGTCGCGCCGACCGTGATCAGCACCTCGCGGTCGGGGTCATAGTCCAGGCGATACCGATCACGCTGCTGCCGCGCCACCGCGTGCCGCAACTCCGGCACACCGATACCCGGCGGGTACTGATTGCGGCCGTCGCTGATCGCCTCGCGCGCGGCGTCGAGCATCGATGCCGGCCCGTCGGTGTCGGGGAAGCCCTGCCCGAGGTTCACGGCGTCGTGCTCGACGGCCAGCGCCGACATCTCGGCGAAGATCGTCGTGGTGAACGGACGCAGGCGGTCGACTGTCCGGTTCGCGGATGACATGTTCCAACAGTGGCACAGGTCCTCTCTTCAACGGTCGCGGTGGGCGCTGCGGGGGTGACAGACTGACCCCAGTCGCCGACACGGATGAGGAGGAGCGATGCCGCGCAATCCCGGCGAGCACTTCGCCGGCTACACCATCATCCGACTCGTCGGCCGGGGTGGCATGGGCGAGATCTACCTCGCGCGGCATCCCCACCTGCCGCGGAACGAGGCACTGAAGGTACTGCCCGCCGACCTCAGTCGCGACCCGATGTACCGGCAGCGTTTCGTCAAAGAGGCCGAGCACGCGTCGAGCGTCGTCCACCCGTCGATCGTGACGATCTTCAACTCCGGCGAGTACGACGGCCACCTGTGGATCGCGATGGAGTACATCGACGGCATCGATGCGCTGAAGCTCTTGCGCCAGACCCCGCGGGGACTCGACACCGCGACGGTGATCGCGATCGTGCGCGCGGTGGGCGCCGCGCTCGACCGGGCCCACGCGACGGGGTTGCTCCATCGCGACGTCAAGCCGGCCAACATCCTGCTGCAGGGCGCGGGTGGTCCGGAACCGCGGGTGTTGCTCGCGGACTTCGGGATCGCCAAGTCGGAGCAGGACGTCAGTCATCTCACCTCGACCAACGTCTTCCTCGGCACCGTCGCGTATGCCTCACCCGAACAGCTGCTCGGCGATCCGGTCGACGGCCGCGCCGACCAGTACGCGCTCGCGGCCACCGTCTTTGAACTGCTCACCGGGCGGCCGCCGTTCCAGGGTGCCGGCACCGCGTCGATCATCGCCGGCCACCTGCAGGCGATGCCGCCGCGACCGTCGACCCTGCGCCCGGGTATCTCGGGCGACGTCGACGCGGTGTTCGGTCGCGCCCTCGCGAAAGAGCCGGACCGCCGGTACGGGTCGTGCCGCGACTTCGCCGTCGACCTCGAACGCGCGCTCACCGTTCCACAGCTGTCCAAGGAGCCGACGGTGCGCGCGCCGTCGCCCGTGCCACCGGTTCCGGTGGCCCCGCCCGTTCCGGTGAACCCCCTGTCCTATCCACAAGGGCCGCAGCAGTATTCGCCGTACCAGTCGCAGCCGGGGACCTACCCCGGCGGGTTCCCCTCGCAGGGTGGCTACGCACCACCACCACCGCCGAAGAAGCGGTCCGGGCTGCTGATCGCACTGGGGTCACTCGCGGCCGTCCTCGTGCTCGCGATCGCGGCCGGGGTCGTCTACGTGGCGACGCAGGTGTCGAGTGCACCGACCGCGAGTGACACCTCGACGTCGCGCTCCACCACGGCCGCCGGGCCGGAGACCTCGACGTCCGCCGCCGGCACGTCTGCTCCCCGCACCACCGACTCCTCCACGTCGCCGGTCAACGGACCGGGGGACGTGCAGGTCGGCGAGTGCATCGGCATCGCGACCGACTCCGGATCGGCGACGAGCGTGAACGCGTCGAAGGTCGACTGCGACTCGGCCGGTCTCAACTTCTACACCGCCTCGAAGATCGCCGCGTCGACATCGTGTGCGAGCCCGCAGAACTCGACACTCACCTTCCCGGGCAGCTCCGACAAGGTCTGTCTCACGCCGAATTTCTACGAGGATCTGTGTTATCTGGTGCCGCTGTCGGGCGGTTCCCTCGCCGACTACCGGGAAGCCCCCTGCACGAGCGCCGCAACGGCGCAGACCGTCCTCGCCCGTGTCACGACGCGGTCGGATGCGTCGGTGACTTGTTCGGGCGAGGAGACGACATGGGTTTTCTACGAGCCGGAGTCGATCGGGTACTGCCTCGTCGAGACGTGAATCGACCCTTCGTGACGCGCCCTCCGCAAGCTCCGGGCGCTCCTCAGGGAGCAGTGGACGCGCCCTCCGCAAGCTCCGGGCGCTCCTCAGGGAGCACGGGGCAAGTAGCACTTCAGGTGCTACCCTGCAGGAATGAGGACGATCGGTATCCGCGAGCTCAGGCAGCACGCCTCGCGGTATCTCGCGCAGGTCGAGGCCGGGGAAGAGTTGGCCATCACCAACCGAGGCCGCACGGTTGCGCGGTTGGTCCCGGTGTCTGCGGGGGAGAGAAGTAGAGACGCGCTCATCGAGGCCGGGATACTCCTGCCGGCCCGACGTGCGGGCGGCATAACCGGGCTGCACCCCGAGACGTTGCCGGCGCGCGCGCTCACCGAAGTCCTCGACCAGGTTCGCGAGGATCGTTGATCTATCTCGACACCGCAGCGATGGTGAAACTCGTGGTGCGCGAGGCCGAGACCGCTCAGCTGATCGAGTGGCTCGCGCTGCATCCAGGGGTCCCGACCGTGACGAGTGCGCTGGGACGAGTCGAATTGATGCGCACCGCGTTGCGTGATGGCAGCCCGGGCCTTCATGAGCGAGCGCGTGTTCTCCTCGATGCTCTGGACGTGATCCCGCTGAGCGTTACCGTCATCGACATCGCCGAATCGATCGGCCCGTCTTCGCTGCGCTCGCTCGACGCCTTGCATCTCGCCTCTGCGAGCGTCATACGCGCCGAGATGAGTGCCTTCGTCGCTTATGATCACCGGCTTCTGGCGGGCGCATCGACGCTTGGCTACCCGACCGTTGCTCCCGGCGCCGAATCGTGAATCACCCGGCTGAACCCTCACCGATCGTCGGGCCGAGGAGGTCGTCGGCGTCGGTGATGCGGTAGGCGTACCCCTGTTCGGCGAGGAACCGCTGGCGGTGCGCCGCGTAGTCGGCGTCGAGGGTGTCGCGCGACACCACCGAGTAGAAATGCGCCTGTCCGCCATCGCGTTTCGGTCGCAGCAGCCGGCCGAGGCGCTGGGCCTCCTCCTGACGTGAGCCGAACGTCCCCGACACCTGCACCGCGACCGACGCCTCGGGGAGGTCGATGGAGAAGTTCGCCACCTTCGACACGACGAGGGTCTGCAACTCGCCGGAGCGGAACCGGTCGAACAGGACCTCGCGTTCCTTGTTCTTCGTCGATCCCTGGATCACCGGGGCGTCGAGTTCGCGGCCCAGTTCCTCGAGCTGGTCGATGTAGGCGCCGATGATCAGGGTCTGCTGACCCCGGTGCTTGTCGAGGATCGCCTTGACCACGTTGACCTTGGTGTGGGCCGTCGAGCAGAGCTTGTACTTCTCCTCGGGCTCGGCGACGGCGTACTGCAGGCGTTCCTCGTCGGTCAGGGTCACCCGGACCTCGACGCAGTCGGCCGGCGCGATCCACCCCTGCGCCTCGATGTCCTTCCACGGGGCGTCGTATCGCTTGGGTCCGATCAGGCTGAAGACGTCGCCCTCGCGGCCGTCCTCGCGGACCAGGGTTGCGGTGAGGCCGAGACGACGACGCGATTGCAGGTCGGCGGTCATCCGGAAGACGGGGGCGGGGAGGAGATGGACCTCGTCGTAGATGATCAGACCCCAGTCGCGGGAGTCGAACAGGTCGAGATTCTTGTACTCGCCCTTCGACTTCCGTGTCATCACCTGATACGTGGCGATCGTGACGGGACGGATCTCCTTGCGCTCGCCCGAGTACTCGCCGATCTCTTCTTCGGTGAGCGTCGTGCGCGCGATGAGTTCACGTTTCCACTGGCGGCCGGCGACCGTGTTGGTCACCAGGATCAGCGTCGTCGCGCCGGCCTTGGCCATCGCCGCCGCGCCGACCATCGTCTTGCCGGCACCGCAGGGGAGCACCACCACACCCGAGCCGCCGGCCCAGAACGAGTCGGCTGCCATCTCCTGGTAGTCACGCAGCTGCCAGTCGTCCTGGGCGAGGTCGATGGCGTGTGCCTCGCCGTCGACGTACCCGGCGAGGTCCTCGGCCGGCCAGCCGACCTTCAGCAGCACCTGCTTGAGACGACCGCGCTCGGACGGATGCACGATGACCGTGTCGTCGTCGATGCGCGCACCCAGCATCGGGGCGACCTTCTTGTTGCGCATCACCTCGATGAGGACGGCCTGGTCGAGGCTGACGAGTGTCAGTCCGTGCGCCGGATGCTTGACCAGTTGCAGGCGACCGAACCGGCCCATGGTGTCGACGACGTCCATCAGCAGCGGCTGGGGCACCGCGTAGCGCGAGTACGTCACGAGTGCGTCGACGACCTGTTCGGCGTCGTGACCTGCGGCGCGGGCGTTCCACAGCGCGAGCGGGGTGACCCGGTAGGTGTGGACGTGCTCGGGGGCGCGTTCGAGTTCGGCGAAGGGTGCGATCGCCGCGCGCGCCGCCGCGGCGTCGGGGTGATCCACCTCGAGCAGCAGCGTCTTGTCGGATTGCACGATCAGGGGTCCATCGGTCACCCGCTCCATTGTCCAGATCGCACCGACGATTGTCAGCGTCGGGCCTGCGCTGTGACGCGAGAGACCCCGGCGAACTCAGAAGACGGGGATGCCGAGCTTGCGACGGACCCGCAGGTCGATGATGTTGAGCCGGAAGATCCCGCGCAGAACTGGTGCCACCAGAGGGTCGACGCGGCGGAAGCCGGCAAGCGCCCGCTGATAGCGGCGTTCGTCGCGTTCGGTCCACCGCCACCGCATCATCGTGCGGAACTCCGGTGGCAACCCGGCCTTGATCGCGTAGGCGAGCGACGGCCCGATCGTGGCGTGCAGCAGCGTGCCGAGTTTTCCGACCCGGTACTCCAGGAAGGACAGGTCGGCGAGGCTGCGGAGCTCGTCGCGCACCGGGTCGTCGATGCGCAGCGAGGACAGTTCGGCGTTCCAGTAGACGAGCAGATCGTCGTAGGTCGCCGGCCACTTGTCCCGGGGAACGTTGAGTGCGGTGCCCAACGGGTGCGCCTCGGTGAGCACCATCTGCTTCTCCTCGGCGCTCAGCGGACCGTAGAGCAGTTCGTATTGGTCGATGAAGTACTTGAGCAGACACACCGCGACCCACAGCTGCAGACGCGAGTCGTTCCCGCTGTAGCGAACGGGACTCGACTGGGTGGAGTACACCTCGTCGTGGATGCGGCCGACGGCCTCGTGGATGTATGCCTTGTCGTCGTCGGAGCCCATCAGCGCGACCGCGAGGAACGTGCCGGTGGTGCGCCCCCGTTTGATGGGCCGCTTGATCGCATTGCCCGACGGCACGCGGCTCTCGTGGACGCCGTACCCGACCTTCGGGTTGGCGAGCTGCATGATCACGTTGGTGCCGGCGAGCGAAGGCCCGATGGCGGTGACCAGATCGGCCGGGCGCTTGACCCGAGGGCGCTTGCGTGCGGGCTTCATCCGGGCGACGAGGTCGTGCTGGTAGGTGTCGGCGACGGGGCCGAGATCTTCGCGAGCGGGGAGTTTCGGTGCCGCGGTCATACCCGAGGCTACCAAGGATGAGACGTGTTTCACAGGACGTCTCTACCCGCTGGACTCAGGCGTCGAGCAGCTCGACGCTGGTGAGGCGGTGCAGCGAGAACCGTTGCTCGTCATCGCTGCCCTCCTCGACGGCCACGAGCTGGCCGGCGCCGAGGATCTTCGGGGTCACTACATGCCGGCTCGCCGATCCCTGCGCGTCGACGTACCCGACGCGCAGCCTGCGGTTGGCGCGGAGCGCGAGCTGGATGAGCGCAGTGGCGGATTCGCCTCCGCCGGTCGCCCGCACCGGGGTCGTCGTGACGGCGCCGCGCACCGGGGTCGCGGCCGCCGCCCGGTCGGTCGAGCGGATGCGGGTCACCACCGACCGCAGCTGTGCCTCCGATGGCGCGTTCCTGCGTGGCTGGGCCTGCCGACGTGCCCGCGACACCGTGACCCGGCTGCCGCGTTCGCGGAGGTCGACCAGGGCTCCGGACGAATCCTCGCCCGCCGGAGCGAATCCCGCCGCCCGTAGCTGATCGATGACGTCGCGGACCTCCGACGGCGACACCGCGACCGTGGGGGCCAGCGCCCGCAGCGCGAGCGGTTCGGCCGCCGCACTGCGCAGCACAGCCGCCAGCACGGTCGGGTCCTCGCAGCGGATGAACGCCGACGCGACGCCCACGCGTAGCTGGCCGTGGCGTCGTGCGACGTCGTCGATGAGATACGTGAGTGACTGTGGCACCGGGGTTCTCGAGTGTTTCGTGAACATCGAGAGCAGTTCGTTGCTGCTGCGGCCCGCGTCGAGCGCCCGGCGCACGCTCTCGGGTGAGACCCGATAGACCGACGCCGCACCACCCGACTCCAGATCGGCGACGAGCTCCACCTGTTCGGCGAGTTCGGGCGTCATCGGGCCGGGGACGGTCAGCGTCAGATCGGCCTGCGTCAGGAAGTGGTCCACCGGCTCGGGGAGGGCCTTGCGCATCGCGGCGAGCACCGCCGCGTCGACGTCGGCGGGGTCGGAGTCCGGTGACTCCTCGATGGTGTACGCACGACCGACGGTGGTCAGGGCGTCGTGTGCGACCAGTCCCAATTCCCGTGCCTCACGCAGGGTTTCGGCGACGACGCGGCGGCTGAAGCGCCGGATCTGACGGGGGCGGTGCCAGTGCAGGTTCGCGAGGAGGGTGTCGGCGGGGACTCCCACCGCGGGGTCGGCGTGGGCGAGGGTGGACAGGATGAGCTGACGCTGCACCGGGGCGTAGGCGTCGTGGAGGTCGGACCCGAGCGCCGGCAGCGCATTGCCGTCCCGATCGGGTTCGCCGACCTGCCAGGCGCGGCGCGGCATGTGCATCCAGGCGTCGGCCAGCGCGAGCCACTGGCGCTCGCGCGGTTGGTGCAACCACGTGTCGGCGGTGGAGGTGGGCGCGAAGGACTGTTCGCCGGAATCGTTGGGCGGCGGGGGATCCGGGAAACCCGCGTCGATGAGCCGGAGATAGGCCGCGAGTTCGACGAGGAACGCCACCCGCTGTGTCTCGAGACCGGTCAGCTTCGCCAGACGACGCAGCTCGCGGACGCCGAGCGCGCCGGAACGGAGCACCGCCGCCGGCGTCGCGCCGAGGACCGCGATCAGCTGGGTGAGGTGACGGATGAGTTCGAGCGCCTCGCCGCCGGCAGCGGCGTCGACCGCCTTGGCCCCGAAACGTGGCTTCGCGCCGGGTTCGTGGAGGGGAGGGGGAGTGAGAACGTCTGTGTGCCAAGGTGGTTCGTCGCGGAGCACAGCGCCGACCATCGGCGGGAGCTCGACGGTCTGACTGTCGACGCGGGCCAGCAAGCCAGACGAGATGAGCCGCGCCACCGGGGAGTCCGGGTCGGCGTCGGGTGCCGCATCGCGACTGCGGCCCAGGGCCGGACCGCGTGCGAGGGTCTGCAGCAGACCGAGGGGCCGCTCGTCGAGATCGGCGATCATCGCCGCGATCTCCTCGCCCGACCGTCCGACGAGCGGACCACTGAGGTGCTTGGCCTTCCACGGCATCGCCGATTCGACGTGTTCACCGGCGCCGAGGGAGGAGTCCTCACCCCAGAGGATCGCGCGGCGTCGGAGGAGATCGATGCGGGTGCGGACGGCGGCCGCATCGGCGCGGCCGGACAGGGCTTTGACGATCGCAGTGACCGACGGTCGCCGCGTCTTCTTCGGGCTGCGGCTGTGGCGGGCGGCGACCTCTTCGAGAACCGCGACGGCCAGGACGTCGAGATCCTCGCCGGCGAGGGCCAACGACGCCGCCGACAGCGCCCGTTGCGCCAGTACCCGCGTCCCCGACGGAGTCGGTGAGGCGAGGTCGGGGCGCTCGAGGAGGAGCTCGGTCAGCGCGTCGTCGGAACGCGCGGCCAACTCATCGGCCAGGCCGGTGTGCTGGTCATCCGAACTCATTCGGCCCAGCTTACCGGGGGCTCAGGCAGCGGGGATCGGGGCTCAGACGTCGCCGCGGCGGAGCATGCGACCGCGGGCGGTCTCGAAGTCGACCTTCTGCCCACGAACCCAGGTCCCCTTGACCACACCGGCCAGTGCTCGTCCGTCGTACGGGCTCACCGGGTTCTTGTGGTGGAGGCGGTTGACGTCGACGATCTGCGCGGATTCCGGCTCGAAGATCGCGAAGTCGGCGTCGCAGCCGAGAGCGATGCGGCCCTTCGTCGGCAGACCGGCGAGGTCGGCGGGTTTCGACGCCATCCACTCGATCACCTGCGGCAGGTCAATGCCGCGCTTCTTGGCCTCCGACCAGATCAGCGACAGCCCCAGCTGCAACGACGCCACCCCACCCCACGCGACCCCGAAGTCGCCGTTCTCGGGATCCTTGAGGTCGACGGTCGACGGCGAGTGGTCGGAGACGATGCAGTCGATGGTGCCGGCCAGCAGGCCCTCCCACAGCAGTTCACGGTTGCCGGCCTCGCGGATGGGCGGGCAGCACTTGAAGGCCGTCGCACCGTTGGGTACCTCTTCGGCCAGCAGGGTGAGGTAGTGCGGGCAGGTCTCGACGGTGATCTTCACGCCGTCGCGCTTCGCGCTGGCCAGCATCGGCAGGGCGTCCGACGACGACAGGTGGAGGACGTGGGCGCGGACGCCGGTCCAGCGCGCCCGCTCGATGACCTCGGCGATCGCCAGGTTCTCGGCGCCGCGCGGACGGGACGCGAGGAATCGGGTGTACTCGTCACCCTCGGGCGACGGGGCCTTGTCGATGGCGCGGGAGTCCTCGGCGTGGACGATCATCAGCGAGTCGAACTCGGCGAGCTTGGCCATGTCGGCTTCCATCTCGTCGGCCGTCAGGTGAGGGAACTCGTCCACCCCCGAATGCAGCAGGAAGCACTTGAAGCCGAACACGCCGGCGTCGTGCAGGCCGCGCAGGTCGTCCTCGTTGCCCGGGATGGCGCCGCCCCAGAATCCGACGTCGATGTGCGTCTTGCCTTGTGCCGCAGCACGTTTCTCGGCCAGCGCGTCGACGTTCACGGTCGGCGGGATCGAGTTGAGCGGCATGTCGATGAGCGTGGTGACACCACCCGCGGCCGCCGCCTGGGTGGCCGAGTCGAAGCCCTCCCACTCGGTGCGCCCGGGCTCGTTGACGTGTACGTGGGTGTCCACGAGTCCGGGGATCATGACCTGGTCGTCGGCGAGCTCGATGACCTCGGCCCCGGTCAGCCCGCTGCCGAGGGGCTCGATCGCGACGATCCGACCGTCGCGGACACCGATCTCGCGTGCCACGATGCCGGCCGTGGTGAGAGTCTGTTCACCCCGCACGACCAGGTCGAACGGTGCGTCGGAAGTAGCGGCCGGGGCATCGGGTGCTGCGGTCATGGGGCGGGACTCCTTGCTGGTGCCGTGTCCGGTGTCGTTCCAGAGACTAACCCAGGTTATTCCTCATCATGGAATGAAGCCGTGTCATTTCGGAACTCAACTCGCGAGTAGGCCGGTGTCGTGCTATTGACAACGGCCTCGATCGTCAGGCTAACTGTCACGAACGCGGAAACTTGATTCCACATCACGGAACTCCGCGAGTGTAGGAGCGCGGTCCTCGACCGTCCGACCGAAAGTGCAGACATGAGCACTGAGCAGCACACAGCCCCCGTCGATGGACCGGTTTCCGAGGTCACCGGCACCGTCCCGGCCGGGCTGAGTCCGAAGCTGTACAACGACGACCTGGCACCGACCAGCCGCGTCGGACGACGCTGGAACACCTACAACATCTTCACGTTGTGGGCCAACGACGTACACAGTCTCGGCAACTACGCCTTCGCCATCGGTCTGTTCGCGCTCGGGCTCGGCGGGTGGCAGATCCTGACCGCCCTGGTGCTGGGTGGGGTGTTCCTCTTCCTGCTGCTGAATCTCTCCGGCTTCATGGGGGAGAAGACCGGAGTGCCGTTCCCGGTCATGAGCCGCATCTCGTTCGGGTTCCGCGGCGCGCAGATCCCCGCCCTCATCCGCGGTGGGGTGGCGATCGCGTGGTTCGGCATCCAGACCTACCTCGCGTCGGTCGTCCTGCGAATCATGTTGGTGGCGCTGTTCCCCGGCGCCGCCGACCTGGACACCAACCGTTTCCTCGGGCTCTCCACCCTGGGCTGGATCTCGTTCGTCTCGCTGTGGGTGATCCAGGTGATCATCGTCAGTTACGGCATGGAGATGATCCGTCGCTACGAGGCCTTCGCCGGTCCGGTCATCCTGGTCACCATGGTCGCACTGGCCGTCTGGATGCTGAGCAACGCCGACTGGACCATCGCGTGGTCGACGCCCGATTCGCTGACCGGCGTGGACATGTGGCTCCAGATCATCGGCGGCGCGAGCCTGTGGGTGGCGATCTACGGCACCTTCGTCCTCAACTTCTGCGACTTCACCCGCAACGCCGAATCGCGAAAGGCGATCGTGCGCGGCAACTTCTGGGGCATCCCGCTGAACATGCTGCTCTTCGGCGCCATCGTGATCACCCTCGCCGGCGCCCAGTTCCGGATCAACGGCACCGTCATCGAGTCGCCGTCGGACATCGTTCAGACCGTTCCCAACACCTTCCTGCTGGTGCTGGCCTGCCTCGCGCTGCTCATCCTCACCGTCGCGGTGAACCTCATGGCCAACTTCGTCGCGCCGATCTACGCGCTGTCCAACCTGTTCCCGCGCCACCTCGACTTCCGGCGCGCGGCGCTCGTCGCCGCGATCATCGGCCTGGTCATCCTGCCGTGGAACCTCTACAACTCGCCGGCGGTGATCAACTACTTCCTCGGCGGACTCGGTGCCCTCCTCGGCCCGCTGTTCGGTATCGTCATGGCCGATTACTGGCTCGTCCGCCGTTCGCGAATCGACGTGCCCGCGTTGTTCACCGAGGCGCCGGGTGCCGCCTACCACTACCGGAACGGGGTCAACATGCGGGCGATCGCCGCGCTCGTCCCGACCGCGGCCATCGCCCTGGTGATGGCCTTCGTCCCGGCCTTCAAGGTGATCTCGGAGTTCTCCTGGTTCATCGGCGCCGGTCTCGGTGCGATCGTGTACCTGGCGGTCGCCGACCGTCGCGGTCCGTTCGCCGAGGTGTCGGGCGAGTCGATCTCCGTCGCCAGCACTCACTGACCCACAAAGGACATCACCGTGCGCATCCTGGTCGCCAACGTCAACACCACCGTGTCGATGACCGAGGCCATCGCCGACTCGGCCCGCTCGGTCGCCTCCCGGGGGACCGAGATCGTGGGTATCACACCGCGATTCGGCGCCGACTCGTGTGAGGGGAACTTCGAGTCCTACCTCGCCGCGATCGCCGTGATGGACGCGATACTCGCCTACCCCGAGCCGTATGACGCGGTCATCCAGGCCGGTTACGGCGAACACGGCCGAGAGGGACTCCAGGAGCTCCTCGAGGTGCCGGTCGTCGACATCACCGAGGCCGCGGCGTCGACGGCGATGTATCTGGGACACCGCTTCTCGGTGGTGACGACCCTGGACCGGACGGTCCCGCTCATCGAGGACCGGCTCAAGCTGGCCGGCCTCGACCAGCGGTGTGCGTCGGTGCGGGCGTCGGGACTCGGTGTGCTGGAACTCGAGTCGGACCCGGAGCGGGCGGTGAAGGCGATCGTGGAACAGTCCACGCGTGCGGTCACCGACGACCACGCCGAGGTGATCTGCCTCGGGTGCGGCGGCATGGCCGAACTCGAGGAGCAGGTTCGTGAGGCGACCGGAGTGCCGATCGTCGACGGTGTGCGGGCGGCGGTCACGATCGCCGAAGGTCTTGTCCGAATGGGTCTCTCGACGTCGAAGGTCCGGACCTACGCCCCGCCGCGGGAGAAGAAGATCACCGGCTGGCCGTTCAACCGCTAGGCCTCCTTCACCGACTGCGGCCACCGGGGAGCCCGTCCGGTGAGGCCGGCGAGGCGGTCGACGAGGGGTGCGTCCTCGGGCACCTCGACGACCGGCCCGAACATGCCGTCGCGTTCTTCCTGCGGTTGGGGTGGGTAGTGGAGGTCGAAGACGACCTGGAGGATGTCGTCGGAGATGTCGAACGGGATGCCCATGGCACGTGCGATGTCCCAGCCGTGCAGCACGAGCTCCGACAGCGCCACGAGTCCCATGATCTCGGCCGGCAGTTCGACACCGCCCGCCTGGGTCATGCCGTCCCAGGCGGCGGGGTCATCCCAGGATTTGGCGAGGTCGTGTACGTGGCGACGCAGGTCGTCACGCCACTGCGTCGAGAGCTGACTCTGCGCTGGGTCCGGCGGCGTCGAGGTCAGCGTTCCGAAGTCCTTCCGCGCCGCGGCCGCGAAGGCCTGGGACAGGCCGTCGACGTGGGCGACCAGCGCGGCGAGGTCCATGTCGCCGCACGGGGTCGGACGGTCCAGGTCGGCGTCGGCGACTGTGGCGGTCAGAGCGAGCATGTGATCGGCGGCCGCCGATATCGATCGTGCCTGCGTGGTGTCGGTGGGCATGGGACTCCCTCTCGTCGTGTGTGCACTCAACAGGGCTGACCCGCTCGACGCCGGTTTCTCATCGGCCGCACCGATGCCCCCGTACGGTGGTCACGTGACCTCTCCGATCCGCGAGTACACGACCATCAGTCATCCGAAGCCGAATACCCGTGTCTGGCACGAGATCCAGGGCGACGGGCAACCGCTCGTGCTGCTCCACGGCGCCTTCTCGGGTGCGTCGTCGTGGGGCGGGCAGGTGCCGGCCCTTGTCGACGCGGGGTGGAAGGTCTTCTGTCCGGAACGTCACGGTCACGGACACAGCCCGGACGTGACCGACGAGTTCCACTACGCGGACATGGCCGAGGAGACGATCGCCTACCTCGACGAGGTAATCGGTGGTCCCGCCGAGATCGTCGGGTGGAGCGATGGCGCGGTGGTGGGTGTGCTGGTCGCGCTGCGTCGGCCCGACCTGGTCCGGCATCTGGTCCTGATCGGCCAGTACTACAACAGTTCGGGCCGGGCGGTCGGCGGCATCCTCGACGCGCTCGATTCCGCCGACGACGAGCTGATGGAGTTCTTCGCTGCCGACTACGCGTCCGAATCCCCGGACGGTGCAAGGCATTTCCAGGTCATCTTCGACAAGACGATGGCGATGATCAACTCCGAACCCGAGATCGACCTCGGTGATCTGGCCGCGATCACAGCACCGACGCTGGTCATGCAGGGGGACCGCGACGAGGTGACGCTCGAGCACAGCCGCGACGTCGTTGCCGCCATTCCGGGTGCCCGCCTGGCCGTGATCCCCGGGACGCACCTCATCCCCATCGAGGCGCCGCAGGCGGTGAACGCGGTCCTCGTCCAGTTTCTCGGCGCGGAGTGAGCCGGAGCCGTCAGTCCGGGACCATCGCCGAGAACGCGTCGGCCAGGGTGGGATAGAGGTCGAGCGTGTCGTCCAGGCCCGTCAGCCGCAGGGGCCGAGTGATGGCGGGATGCCCGCCGACGACGCCGAACCGGCCGCCGGCCGGGGTGACGGCCGCGTGCGCGGCGAGGAGCGCGGCGATGCCGGACGACGCGAGGAAGTCGGTGGCGGTGAGGTCGACGATCAGCCCCCGGGGTCGCTCGCTCACTGCTTCCAGCACGGCCGCACCCAACTGCGGGACGGTGAGCAGGTCGATGCTGCCGTGCACAGTCAGGATTATGAGTTGATCGCGCTGCGTCGAGATCACTGCCAGCGCGCGACCTGCCCGGGACGCGTCCTGGTCATCGTCGACGACCACCGGTTCGAAGCTGTCTGCCCTCATGTAGCCCTGCCTCCCTGTTCGCTCGAAGTCGCCCGTCCGTGAGATGGCAGCGCCTCGAGGTCCGCCTGGTGGCGTCGGCAGTTGGCTTCACCGGTGCCTTGGTGTGTCCTCGATATGACGTTCGGCGCCGTCGAAGACGCGGATGGCTGCGTGCCCCTCCCCGAGCACCGCGACATACCCGGCGACAGCTACTGCGCTGATGAGGAGCAGGTACCAGCCGGCAGCGTGATCGAAGGCCAGCAGGTAGAGCGCGGTCAGTGTCGCGGCGCAGATCGCCGCGGGCGGCAGTGCCGGAAGCCATCGTCTGTCTCGCAGGACGAGTATCGCCGCCTGACACTGCACGGCGATCTGCATCAGGGCCAGGAGCGCCCCGGCGCCGGCCATCCCGAGCAACCCCGGCAGTGTTCCGGTGTCGGAGAGGGCCGCAGTCGCGACGGTCGCGAGAATCGCGACCGAGCCGAGGGTTGCTCCGACCGTCGGGGAGGTGAAGCGCGCGAAGTCCTGGTCTACAGAGTTCTCGGGGTTGTCGACGGAAAGGTACATGACTTCTGTCTAACGCCTGATGCACGTCGGCGGTAGTATGCACAATATTGTCCATATGGACGAGAATGTCCACGGCGATGGCAGGGATGTGCGATGGAGAACCAGGATGATCCCGTGTTGCGCGACCCGGTTCGACGCGCCTACGAGGTGTGCCCGGTCGAGGTGAGCGTCGCCGTGCTCGGCGGTTCCTGGAAGATGACCATCGTCAAGAACCTTCTCGAGGGGCCGATGCGATACGGCGCCCTCGGGCGGGCAGTCGGTCCGGTCACGCCACGAGTGCTCACCCGCCAGCTACGTGAACTCGAATGTGACGGCATCGTGCAGCGCACGGCCTATCCCGAAGTCCCACCGAGAGTTGAGTACTCGCTCACCGAACAGGGACGGGCGTTGCGCCCCTTCGTCACCGCCCTCAACGAGTGGGGTAAGACCTACGCGACCGAGGTGATCGAACCCAAGGTCGCGCAGCGGGAGAGTGCGGCGAGCTGAGTCGAGGTCGCCGCCAGCCGGCGCAGTGTTCCGCGGAACACTCATGACCTCTGATCGAGGGGCGGGAGGAATTGTCGGTGCCTGGCGATACCTTGTTCCGGTACTTCTCGTTCGGTTCTGGGGGTTGCGATGGGGGTCAGTGCTTTTCGTTCCGGTGGAGATGCGTCGTCGATGTTCGACGATGCGGATCCGGTCTCATTGACGGATGAGGTGCTCGAGGCGCGGGTGCTGGGATATGCGGCTCAGATCACGGCGCTGACAGCGGAATTCCTTGAACTGGTGGCAGAACTGGATGAGCGGGAGTCGTGGCGGGGGCCGGGGATTCATTCGCTGGCGCACTGGTTGTCGTGGAAGGCCGGCATTGCACCGCGAACGGCGCATGAGCAGTTGAGGGTCGCCAAGGCGATACGAGAATTGCCGGCGATCCGCACGGCGTTTCGCGAGGGTCGGCTGACGTATTCGAAGGTCCGCGCCCTGACACGGGTGGCTACGCCGGAGCGGGAGGCGGAGTTGGTGAATCTGGCGTTGTCGTGCACGGCGAGTCAGTTGGATCGGGCGGTACGGGCGATGGGCCAGGTCGACCGCAACTGTGGCGTCGAAGAGGAAAGCCGGCCACCGGTGGAGTCGACGGGCCGGTGGAAGTGGAACGATGACGGGTCGTTGTCGGTGTCGTTGACATTGAGTCCATTGGATGGGGCGCGGTTCCTGGCGGGGTCGGTGCGGGCGGAGTATGAACGCACCCGGACCTGTGATGATCCGGATCTACCGTCGGCTGAGAGTGTTCCGCGGAACACTGACGCCGGTTCGGCACCTGAGGATTCGGAGGTGGTTCCGTCTCGGCGTCGGGATCTGTGGCGGCAGGTGCCGTCGAGTGTTGCGCCGGCGGTGGTGGCGATGGCCGACATGGTGCATGACGGGGTCGCGATGCCTGATCTCGCACCGGGTGCGGAGATCCTGATCCATGCCGGTGACGGGGTGGAGCATGCTCATCTGGATGACGGTCCGGCGTTGTCGGAGGTCGAGGTGGCCGAAGCTCGGTGCGGGGCGTCGACTCGGGATGTGGTGAGTCGCCGGGTTCCCGGGCAGCCCGGCAAGCTGGCGTTGTTGGGGGTGGGGCGTCGGAAGCGGGTGCCGAACAAAGCCCTGATCAGGGCGTTGTTCGTGCGGGATCGGTGTTGTCAGGTGCCGGGGTGTGGTCGGACGCGTCATCTGCATGCCCATCATGTGCAGTTGTGGTCGGCGGGTGGGCGGACGGATCCGGACAATCTGATCTTGTTGTGTGGGTCGTGTCATCGGGCGTTGCATCGGGGCGAGTTTGCGATCACCGCGCATGGGTTGCAGCGGTTCACGTTTCATCGCCCGGACGGCACTGAGATCGAGGTGGCGCCACCGACTTCGAGGCCGGGCGGGTGGCGACCCGATCAACGGATCGGGGTAGATGCGACGGTGCCGATCGGTGGGGGTCGGATGGATTTGGGTTACACCACCGAGGTGCTCTACGCGGTGTGGGAATGGAAGCAGCGCAACGAGACTCGCTCAGCACCAGTCGTCCGAGAGGCGGCGTAGCTATTCGTCGCGCAGCTCATCGATGTCGGTCCGCGTGATCTCGGTGAGCCGGTCGAGGATTCGGGTGTAGGACGGGGACTGGCGGTGGACGAGGGAGGTGTGGGTCTCGCCGTCGAACATGTGCAGCTCGGCCGAGCCGCCGGCGGCGTCAAGGGCGGTCGCGTAGCGGCGGGAGTTGGTCGGGTCGACATCGTCGTCGGCCAGTCCGTGGAACAAGGTGACCGGTAGCGCCGGATCGAGATTGCGGATGGGGTCGACCGAGTCATAGCGCGCGGGGACCTGTCGTGGTGTGCCACCCAGGACATGGGTGATCACCCGGTTGTTGCCGTGGCCGACGGCGTGGCGCATGTCGAGCGGGCCGGAGATGGACACCGCCCGGGATGGAACGAAGGCCGGACGCGAACCACTTCGTCATCGGTGAGGCGATGGCGCGTGCCGCCCCACACGGCCAATTGCGCACCGGCGCTGTGACCGACCACCAGCTCGTCGTCGATTCGCAACTGCGGGTAGGTCTCGGCCATCGCGGGCACATGGTCGAGTGCTCGGGCCACGTCGTGGAAGGTCGTGGGCCACCCTCCGCCGGTGCCCAGACGTCGGTACTCCACGTTGTAGACGGCCAACCCCCGGTCGGCGAGGTCTCTGGCCATCTCGTCGAATTGCTCTGCACCGGCCCGGCTTTCCCAACCGCCACCGTGGATGATCGTCACCAGCGGCAGCGAGTCGTCGTCGCGGGCGCCCGCAGGCAGGTACAGATCGGCCCAGTTCTCGGCGGGGTCGGCATCGTCGGAATCGAGATACTCGACGCGGACGACGTCGAAGGATTCGGTCCCCGCGGGGACCGGGGGAGCCGTCGCGGGTCCGTGCGCAGCCGATGGCGTACCGAAAGACGGTGACGGCGTTGACGACTGCTGGTCCGGCGGCGTCGAGCAACCACCGGCCACGAGCGCGATCACGCCCACGGCCACCGTGACGATCCGACGTCTCATCGCCTCACCGCAAACCGGAGGGCACGATCTTGCCGTTGACCGTGACGGTCACCTCGCCCGTCTCGGTGTTCTCGGAGATCTCGCCGTGCTCGAAGGTGACCACCTCGAGGTCACCGTCGACCGTCACGTCGCTCGTGGGCACACCGAGCGGCCCGGCCGAGCCGTTGGTGCCGAGGAGCAACGGGGTGCCGTCCGGGGCGCGCTCGGTGTTCCAGGCGTCCCGGATCTTGCCGGAGGTGACGATGTACCCAGGCGTTGCGGGGTCGCTGTTCCTCGCGATGATCACGCCACCGCGGAACTGTTGGTAGACAACGCCACTCTCTCGTGTCCCCGCGTTGTGATCCCCGGTCAACGGCTTGCCCAGGGCGGCCCGCTGTGCCTCGGTCGCCGACGCGTACTTCGTTGCGATCGGGCCGGTGAGAGTCACCTCGACATCGTCCTCGCCCATGACCGTGGTCTCGGTGGGCTTCGCATTCTCCACGACAGGAACGGGGCCCGTCGTGTCGCCGGCCGCTGAGGTCGTCGTCGAACCCCCGGTCGTCGAGGCTCCGGAGGGCGACTCGTCGGCGTCTGACGTGCCGCAACCGGCGGCGATCAGTGTGATCGCGAACAGTCCGGCGACCAACTCGGAGCGGCGGGATGCCACCAGTTTCATGTGATCCTCTCGACCCTCGACTCGTCGGCCTAGGTGTATCACGGACCGCGACCCGTCGCCGTGCGGCTGCGGTTCACCCGTGCCGACGGCGGTACTCGCCCGCGGCACCCGGATGCAGGGGGATGGGTCCGGTGAGGATCAATGACTGCGCGTCGAGGAACTGGCTGCCGATCGCCTGGGCGGGCACGAGGTGAGCAGCCTGGTCGAGCAGGACGTCGGCGATGGCCGCGGCGGTCGCATCCGGCACATCCCGACGGGCGAGCAGGAGATTCGCGACCCCGACGGTGGTGACCGCCGGGTGCCGGCCGTAGATGTCGGCGGGGATGCGTACGGGCTCGTACGCGGGCCCGAATCGCTGCCTCAAGCCCGCGACCACGTCACCGAGGTCGAGCAGGACGATCGGCACGCGCGGGTCGGTGAACGCCGGGGTCGGCAGACCGCCCGCCCACATGACGGCGTCGACCTCTCCCGCGGCAAGGGCGGCGCCGGCGTCGGCCATCGTCTGCTGGACCGGGCGGATGTCACGGCCAGTATCGAGGCCGGCCGCGGCGAGTACCCGCTCGGAGAGCCCGGCGGCGCCGGACCCCGGTGCTCCGACACTCACCGACCGCCCGCGCAGGTCGGCGACCGTCGCGATCCCGGACCCGGTGCGGACCGCCACCTGAAAGTAGTTCTCGTACACGCATCCGAGCGCCGTCAGCTGTGGGCCCGCGCGCTCGATGGCCGTGTCGCTGAGACTGATGGCGAGTTCCGCGGAACCGTTCGCCAGGGCGTCGAGGTTCTCGGCCGAGCCGCCGGACTGCCGCGGGCGGATCTCCAGCGCGCCGGACCGGTCGGCCGCCGCGGCGAGGAGACCGGCGAACTCCCAGAAGAAGCCACCGGGCTCGCCCGCCGCGAGGCGGACCGGTGCGCCGCGTTCGGTTTCGCACGCGGTCAGGAGAAGCAGCGCGCCCAGGCCGGTGGCCCCGCGGAGCATAGTCCGCCGGTCCACCGGCCCGCGCGCGAACGACATGATGACACCTTAGGCCCGCCGGGCAACGGCCTCTGCGTCGAGGAAGGCCCGCCCCTGCTCGCGATCGAGTGGGGTCTCCGCCTTGTTGCGCAAGACGAAAATGTAGACCATCAGCGACACCGCGATCACGACGGTGACGTAGGCGATGAACCACGGGACATGACCGCCGTTCTTGGCGGCCTGGTAGATCAGCGGCGCGGTGCCGCCGAAAGCCGAGTTCGCGAGCGCGTAGCCCAGACCCACTCCCAGCGCGCGGACGTGGGAGGGGAAGAGCTCCGCCTTCACGATCGCGTTGATGGAGGTGTAGCCGGTGAGGATGATGTAGCCGACTGCGAGCAGGGTCAACGACGTTGCCACCGAGGTGGTCTGGGGCAGGTAGGTGATCAGGACGTAGGTGTACAGGACACCGCCGACGCCGAAGAAGATGAGGACGGGTTTGCGTCCGACCTTGTCGCTGATCATCCCGCCGATCGGCTGCAACACCATCAGGAAGATCAAACCGATGAGGTTGATCCAGGTCCCGGTGCGACCGTGGTCCTCGTAGGCGGTCTTGACGATGGCCGGTGCGTTGACGCTGTAGGTGTAGAAGGCGATGGTGCCGCCGATGGTGACCAGGAAGCAGACCAGCAGAGGGCGCCAGTAGTTCAGGACGAGTTCGCGAATCGAGCCGGACTCGGAGTCGGCCCCGCTGCGGACGGCCTCCAACTGCTCCGGGGTGAGCGACTCGTCCATGCTGCGGCGAAGCCAGAAGACGACCACCGCGGCCACACCGCCGATGAGAAACGCGATACGCCAACCGAAGTCGGAGATCTGGTCCTTGTCGAGGAAGCCCTGCATCACCAGCAGGGTGAGCTGCGCCAGTACGTGTCCGCCGATGAGCGTGACGTACTGGAACGACGAGAAGAAGCCGCGACGCTCCCGGGTGGCCGCCTCGGACATGTAGGTGGCCGACGCGCCGTACTCACCGCCGGTCGCGAACCCCTGTACCAGTCGACAGAGCACCAGGACGACCGCCGCCCACACGCCGATCGACTCGCGACCCGGTGTCAACGCGATGACCAATGAGCACGCCGCCATCAGCGACACGCTGAAGGTCAGCGCCGCCCGGCGGCCCCGACGGTCCGCGTACCGACCGAAGAACCAGGAGCCGACCGGCCGCATCAGGAAGGTGACGGCGAAGATGGCATACACGTAGACGGTCGAGTTCTTGTCGGCCGAGTCGAAGAACTGGCTCTCGAAGTACGTCGCGAAGACGGTGTAGACGTAGACGTCGTACCACTCGACGAGGTTGCCGGACGACCCGCGCAGGGTGTTGAGCACGGCACGACGCGTCGCCGCGGCCGACGACGTCGGCGGTGCGCTCCGGGCGTTCGCGGGCTGCCGGGTGGGCGAGTCGGTCATCAGGGTCCTCCAGGTCGTCGAACGTGCACCCGACCCGGTCCGGCGTCGGTGCCCCTAACACTGTGAACGCAGTCACAGGCGGAACGGAAGCCGATCGCCGTTTCCTAACAGTCCCTTAGGACAGGTCGTCCACGGCCTCGTGGAATGGGACGTCGGAGGCCGGGATCCAGAGGTCCACCCGCAGTCCCGCGGGGCGTCCGGCGGTCACCTCCAGTTCGCCGCCGGCTCCTTCGACAAGGGCCGCGGCGATGGCCAATCCGAGTCCGGAGCCCGGCCCGCTGCCGGACGACGCGCGGAAGAACCGCTCCGTGATGTGTGGCAAGTCGTCGGCCGTCACGCCCTGTCCGGTGTCGGCGACCCAGACCCGGATACGCGCTCCCTCGGATCGACAGCCCAGCTCTACGTGGGCACCTTCCCCGGCGTGGTTGACCGCGTTGCTCATCAGGACGTCCATCGCCCGGATGAGGTCGTCCTCGTCGAGCGCGGCGATCACCGACCCGGGCCGGGGCGGCGAAGTGATCGACGCCGACATCCCCGCGTCGGCGAGCGCGTCCGCCCAGAAATCGTGGCGCTCGACCAGCACGGCGGCGACGTCGCAGACCCCTGTGGTGGAACCGGCGGGCCGCGACTCGGCGGTGGCGAGGACGAGGAGGTCGTCGACGATGCGGTCGAGCCGGTCGATCTCCACGACGGTCTTCCGATGCGATTCCAGCGAGCGGCCGGTCAATCCGAGGCCGAGGGTGTCGAGGCGAAAGCGGACCGCCGCCAACGGATTACGAAGTGCGTGCGCGGTGTCGGCGACCAGGCGGCGCTGGGCGGCGGTGGCGTTCTCGACGTCGTCCGCCATCGCGTCGAAGATCCGGGCCAGCTCGCGGACCTCCGGTGGGCCGGTGTGGCGTTGACCGGGCGATCCGCCCGGGGTCGTGTCGTTCGCCGACGGGCCGCTGTCGATGATCGAGGCGCGCAGCGAGCGCACCCGTGCCGACAACGCCGTGAGTGGGCGAACTGTCCACCGCGACAACGCAACCGCGATCATCGACCCGATCACGAGCATCGCGAGGGCCCCGGCGGCGATCACGGCCCACGTTCTGACGACATCGCGTTTCGCCGCCGTCGTCGACGCCTCGATGACGACCGCGCCGTCGACCTGGGTGCCCGTGCCGATCGGCATGGCCACGAGTACCGAGTCGGGCGACCAGGGCGTAAGCCCCGACGCGATCCGCGTGCGTTGATTGCGCAGCGCCTCGGAGACAGCCTCGGCGACCGCGGGTGACCGGGCTGCGAGGCCGGCCGAAGCGCGCGTCGTGCCGGCTCGATCGACCACCACGACACCTTCGTCGTAGAGGTCGCGGTAGCGCTCGGCGGCCCGCTGGAGTTCCGTACCCCGCATCTCCGGATCCCGATCCGCGAGGTCGGCGAAATAGACCGCGGATGCGGTCCGGCTCTCGGTGAACCGTTGCAGCCGTTCACGACTCGCCGTCGTCGCGAGGGGTACCGCCAGGCCCAGGACCACGATCGCCGAATAGACGACGAGCACGAGCAACACGCGCCGCCACATCGCTCAGGAACCCCAGCGGTAGCCGTACCCGCGGATCGTCTCGATCACGCCGGGCCTGCCGAGCTTCGCCCGGAGCGCGGTCATGTGGACGTCGAGGCTGCGCGAGATGGCGACGTAGGCGTCGCCCCAGATCGCGTCCATCAACTGTTCGCGGCTCACGGCTTCGCCCCGGCGGGTGACGAGGTGCGCGAGGAGTTCGAACTCCTTGGGAGTGAGGGCGACGTCGGTGCCGGCCACGGTCACCAGTCGCGCGTCGAGATCGACGACGATGTCGCCGGTGGCGATCTGTCGCGCCGCGGGTGGAGGTGCGTCGGCGGTGCGCCGACGGGCGGCCACCTCCAGGCGGGCCATCAGCTCGCCGAGGCGCGCCGGTTTCACCACATAGTCGTCGGCGCCCCCGCGCAGCGCACGCACCACCGACCTCTCGTCCTGCCGCGCGGTGAGCACCACGACCGGCATCTCACTCACCGCCCGCAGCCTGCGCAGCACGGTCAGCCCGTCCTCGTCGGGCAGCCCCAGGTCGAGAAGCGCGAGGTCGAAGTCACGGTGACCCAGGAGGAGATCGGCGCCGCGGCGCATGCGACGGGGCTCGTGCCCGACCTCGTTCAGGGCGTCGACGAGTGCGTCACCGACCCCGTCGTCGTCTTCCACCACCGCGATACGCATCGTCTCTCACGGTACGACAGGAACCGGAGGCGACCTCTCAGAGCACGATCTGCCGATTCACGTCCTTGTATAGGAGGTACCGGAAGTTCGACGGCCCGCCGGCGTAGCAGGCCTGCGGGCAGAAGGCGCGCAGGGACATGTAGTCGCCCTCCTGGACCTCCACCCAGTCCTCGTTGAGCCGGTAGACGGCCTTGCCCTCCAGGACGTACAGGCCGTGCTCCATCACGTGGGTCTCGGCGAAGGGGATCGATGCGCCGGGCTCGAAGGTCACGATGTTGACGTGCATGTCGTAGGCGAGGTCCTGGGGATCGAGCATTCTCGTTGTGCGCCACGCGCCGTCGGTGTCGGGCATCGGGGAGGGCTCGATGTCGCGCTCGTTGCCGAACTTCGGGGCCGGCTCGTGGCCCGTGATGGGCTCGTAGCGCTTACGGATCCAGTGGAAGGAGACGGGGACATCGCCGCGGTTGTGTGCCGACCACGGTGTGCCCGCGGGCAGGTAGCCGAAGCCGCCGTCGGTCAGGACGTGTTCCTCGCCCGCGATGGTCACGGTCAGCGATCCGGCGGTGACGAAGACGAAACCCTCGACCTCCGACTGCGGTTCGGGCGCAGCCGATCCGCCGCCCGGGGCGACCTCGACGATGGTCTGGGCGAAGGTCTGCGCGCCACCGGGCACCGGGCGGTTGAGCACCCAGGCGCGGGTGTCGGTCCACTCCGGGAACACCGAGGTCACGATGTCACGCAGCACGCCGCGCGGGATCACCGTGTACGCCTCGGTGACGACCGCGCGGTCGCTGAGGAGATCGGTCTGCGGCGGGAGCCCACCGGCGGGGGTGTAGTACGGCGTCGCGTTCATCGGGTTGTCCTCTGTGAGTGGGGGAGTGCGAAGTCGCGCACCTTCTCGATGGGCAGATCGGTCGCGGTCTCGACCTCGTCGACGGTCAGCGCGCCGCACACCTCGCCGCGTCGGATGAAGCCGGCGAGTGCGCGGGCCGTCGCCGGTTCGTCGAGCACCGACGACTCGAGCTTGTGCGCGTAGTTGCGCAGACGCACTGCGGCGGAATCGAATCCGTCACGGTAGAAGGCGTATGTGGCCAGGAAGCGGGTGACGAGCTGCGCGGGGTGGAGGTCCCACCCCTGATAGAAGCCGCGCTCGAGGTGGCGCCGGACCAGTCGCGCGTGCAACGCCCAGCCGGCTTCGACGGCCTCGGCGTCTCCGACGGGGAGGATGTTCGTCGAACCGTCCGACAACCGCACACCGGTGCCGGCCGCGGCGAGTTGCATCACGGCCTTCGCGTGGTCGGCGACGGGATGTTCCATCGACTGATACGCCGCGGCGATGCCGAGGGATGCCGAATAGTCGTAGGTTCCGTAGTGCAGTGCGGTCACCCGGCCCTCGCCGGCCTGGATCATCGCCGCCACGGCCGCGGTGCCGTCGGCGCTCATCACCGACTGCGGGGTCTCCACCTGGATCTCGAAACCGATGCGACCCTGCGGAAGTCCGTGAACCCGCTCGAGTTCGCGGGCGACGGCGACCATCGCGACGACCTGGTCGGTCGAGGTGACCTTGGGCAGCGTGAGCGTCAGACCCGCCGGGAGGTCCCCGGTGTCCGCCAGGCCGGCGACGAACAGATCGAGGGTGCGCAGGCCGCGGGCGCGGACGTCGGCCTCGAAACACTTGAAGCGGATGCCGAGGAACGGCGGTGAGGCGTCGCCGGCCGCCCGGATCGCGGCGACGGCGGCGCTGACGTGCGCGTCCTCCTCGTCATCGGCGCGGACACCGTAACCGTCCTCGAAGTCGATGCGCAGATCCTCGATGGGCTCGGTGCGCAGCTTGTTCTCGACGAGATCCGCGAGCGCGGTGGCCGCCGAGTCGGTCCGGGCGACGGTCGAGCGGGCGATCGCGGCGAGGCCGCCGTGGTCGGCGGCTGCCTCCAGGGCGGAATGGCCCCACTCCCGGGCGAGCTCGGCGGTGTACCGGTCGGCGGGAACGTAGACCGTGTGGACCGGCTGCCGGCTCCCGTCGTCGCCCGGATACCGATCGGATAGCACCGCGTCCGACGGTGCGAGGGCGGCCTCGATCTCAGCGAGGAAGGTCGCGCCGAGGCGACCGGGTTGCACGCTCATGGCGCCCCTTCGTGTCGGATCAATGGAAATCAAATTCCGCAGAGCGGAGTTTACTCCAGAACTGTCGGATGCGACCACCCGTGTGCGCAGACGGACCCTGATTGTGGTTTCACATCATGGAACGTAGCGTGATGCCGGACTGTGGAGGTGGCGATGGCGGGGAACTCCGGCGGTGTGCAATCCGTCGAGCGCGCATTCGAACTGCTCGAGCTCATCGGGCGCGCCGGCGGCGAGTGCTCACTGAGCCATCTGTCGGCGGAATCCCCGCTTCCGCCCCCGACCATCCACCGGCTGCTGCGAACACTCGTGGGAATCGGGTATGTCCGGCAGCTCCCGAACCGGTCGTACGCCCTGGGCCCCCGGCTCATCCGACTCGGCGAGGTGGCCAACCGGCAGCTCGGCGCGGTCGCCGCACCCGTCCTCGCCTCCCTGGTCGGCGAACTCAGCGAGACCGCAAGTCTCGCCGTCCTCGACGGCGACATGGTCATCTACGTGGCGCAGGTTCCGTCCCCGCACAGCATGCGCACCAACAACGAGGTCGGCCGTCGGGTCACGATGCACAACACCGCGGTCGGCAAGGCCGTGCTCGCCGAACTCGACGATGCGCGCATCCTCAAACACGTCACGCAGGCCGGGCTCACCCCCGCCACCCAATGGAGCGTCACGTCGCTGTCGGGTGTGTTCGCGGCCGTCGAGCAGGTACGGGCGAGCGGGGTCGCCACCGACGAACAGGAACACGAGGTCGGCGTCTGCGGGATGGCGGTCGCCGTCCCCGGTGCGCCCACGCCCATGGCGGTCGGGATCTCCGGGCCGGTCGCCCGATTCGACGACGGGCTCCGGGCCCGCGCGGTCGGGGCGCTCCGCACGGCCGCGGAGACCGTGTCCGAGGCGCTGATCGGGTCGCGCGAGTCCTAGGGGCGGGGCGGCTAGATGGTCAGTTTCGTGGGCGTCGTGCGGTTGGCGCCGTCGCCGCTGGAACCATCGCCGACCTGACCGTCGTTGTTGAATCCCCAGCAGTACACCGACGCGGCCGCCATCGCGCACGACGTCCCGTTGCCGGTCGAGATCGAGGTGACGTCGGTCAGCGTCGAGACCTCGCGGGGGATCTTCACCGACCCGCCGGACGAGCCGAGCTGGCTGCGGTCGTCGTCTCCCCAGCAGAAGGCCCGGTTGTCGGAGACCGCGCAGGTGGTGCCCCAGTCGGTGGAGATGGCCGAGACGCCGCTCAGATTGCCGACCTGAACGGGGGCCTGGCGGGTCTCGGTGGTGCCGTCGCCGATCTGGCCGTAGGCGTTGGAACCCCAGCACCACGCGTCGCCACCGGCGACCGCACAGGTCGTCTGGAAGTACGTGCTGGTGTTCGTGTTCGGATCGTCGTCGTCGGATGCCTCGTGGTAGCCGCCGACGGTGATGTCGGTGACGTCGGTCAGCGCGCCGACCTTCACCGGCGCCGAGCGCGCCGTCGTGCTGCCGTCACCGATCTGCCCATTGTCGTTGGCGCCCCAGCAGAACGCCGAGCCGTCCGACACCGCGCAGGTGGTGCCGTAGGCGGTGGTGATGTCGGTGACGACGCCGAGCCCGGGGACCTTCGTCGGTGCCGAGACCGGGTCGGTGCCGCCGCCGGTGCCGAGCTGGCCGTATTCGTTGTTGCCCCAGCAGTAGGCGTCGGTGCCGGCGACCGCGCAGGTGGTGCCCCAGCCGGTGGAGATCGCCTTGACGTCGGAGATGGCGCCGACCTTGGTCGCGGAGTCCACCGTCGAACCGCTGGAACCGTTGCCGACTTCGCCGTAATGGTTGTTGCCCCAACAGAATGCGTCGCCGGCGGCGATGGCGCAGGCCGTCGAGACGTAGGCGTTCTCGCCGGTGAGGTAGCCGCCGGTGGTGACCGCGGTCGCGTTGGCGACCCCGGTCACCGCCACCGGTCGGGTGTGCGGCGTCGTGGAACCGTCGCCGAGCTGACCGGAGTCGTTGTCGCCCCAGCAGTGCACGCTGCCGTTGACCACGGCGCAGCTGCTGCCGAAGTTCGTGCTCACCACCGGCTGCGCGACGGTCGCCTTCTCCGGGTCGGCGACGGTGCTGCCCAGGACGGCGAGTCCCACGACGGCGGCGACCACCAGCAGCAGCACGGCGCCGAGTACGCCGGCGACGATGAGGCCGGTCCGCTTCTTCTTTTTCGGCGGGACCGGCGGCATACCCGGGTAGCCGACCTGGGGATGCCCGGGCTGCGCGTGCGGGCCCGAGAGGTGAGGGGCCGAGGAGTACATCGGCTGGGGTCCCGACGGCTTGTTCATCAGCGGCTGCGGGCCCGACGGCCCGGTCATGGTCGGCTGCGGCGGCGGGGTGTACTGGCCATGGGGTGGGCCGAACTGCTGCTGGGGTCCCGAGGGGTGACCCGTGAACGGGCCGCCGGTGCCACCGCCGACGAGGGTGGGCGGCGGAACCGAACCCGCGATCATCGTGTTGCCCTGTGCGGCAGGGGATTCGAGCGCCGACTTCAAGGCGGCTGCGAAACTGCGGCAGTCGGGGTAGCGGGATGCGGGATTCTTCGACAGGGCGCGCTGGAACACCGGGTCGAGGTGCGCGAGGTCGCCGCGCAGCTGGCCGATGTGGGGAACCGGGCGCTGGATGTGGCCCAGCATCACCGACGGTTCGGACTGTCCGACGAAGGGCGGCTGCCCCGCGAGCATCGCGTAGGCCGTGCAGGCCAGCGAGTACTGGTCCGACCGGGCCGTGGCGTCGGCGCCCTCGAGTGTCTCCGGGGCCGAGAAGGCGACCGTCCCGATGAACGAATGGGTGCCGGTCAGGTTGGCCGAGCCGGCGAGCTTGGCGATGCCGAAGTCGAGCACGAGGGCGCGTTCGACGGCGTTCGTCGCCGGATCGCGCGTGACTAGGATGTTGGCGGGCTTGATGTCCCGGTGCACCACGTGGTGGCGGTGCGCGTAGTCGAGGGCGTCGGCCACCTGTCCGACGACCGTCGACACCTCCGCCGGCGTCAGACGTTCCTCGGTGAGGTCCTTGCCCTCGACGTAACTCATCGAGAACCAGGGCGAGCCGTCCTCGATGCCGTACTGGTGGATGGTGATGATGCTGCGATGGTCGAGCTTCGCGGTGGTGCGGGCCTCGTTGGTGAAGCGCTGGTTGAACCCGGGCTGGGCACTGACCGCCGTGGAGATGACCTTCAGGGCCTCCCGCCGCTCGAGTTGCAGGTTCTCGACGAGGTACACCTCGCCCATACCGCCCGCGCCGAGCTGGGAGACCACGCGATAACCGGCGATGTGGGTGCCGGGACTCAACGGCACGGCGTCACCTCTTTCTGGCTTGGCGGGAGAGCGGCTGCCAAATGGCTGCTCTCGCAGACGTATGCAGGGACGATACCGAACCGGGAAAGGTCCGGGGCACCCTTCAACCGGATGACGGAGCCGACGCTAGAACGTGACCTGAGTGGGGGTCAGACGGTCGTCGGTGCCCCCGATGCCGAGCTGTCCGGTGGCGTTGAAACCCCAGCACCACAGGTATGACGACGCGAGCGCGCACGTGGTTCGTTCGCCGGTGGACACCGCGCCGACATCGGACAATCCGTTCACCCGGGTGGGCGCCGGCCGGTCGGTCAGGGTGCCGTCGCCGACCGAGCCCCAGGCATTGGCGCCCCAGCAGTACGCGACCCCGGCCGCGAGTGCGCAGGTGGTGTTCGACGTGCCGGTGCTGATGGCCTCGACTCCGTCCAGGCCGGACACCGGCGTCGCCGTGCGTCGGCCGTAGGTGGTGCCGTCGCCGAGTTGGCCGAACGCGTTGTCGCCCCAGCAATATGCACTCGCCCCGGCGATCGCGCAGGCGGTCGCGGCGCCCGCCGAGACCGACGTCGCGCCGTCCAGGTCGGCGACCCGGGTCGGGCGGGCGCGGTTCGTGGTCGTGCCGTCGCCGACCTGTCCGTTGTCGTTGAGCCCCCAGCAGTAGGCGTCACCGGTCGCGACGGCACACGTGAAGTTCACGCCGACGCTGATGGCGGTCACGTCGTCGAGCCCGGCGACCCGGACCGGCCGGTACTGATTCGCGGTCGAACCGTCGCCGAGCTGGTCGAAGTCGTTGGTGCCCCAGCAGTACGCCGAGCCCGCCGAGATCGCGCACGTGGCCCAGTTGGCGGTCGAGATGGCGGTGACATCGGCGAGACCGGCGACCCGGGTCGGCGTCAGCCGCGCGTCGGTCGTGCCGTCGCCGATCTGCCCGTAGTCGTTGTTCCCCCAGCAGTACGCGAGTCCCTCGGCGATCGCACAGCTGTTGGGTCCACCGGTGCTGATCGCGGTGACGCCGCTGAGATCGGCGACCGGCGTGGGAGTCTGGCGGGTGTCGGTCGTGCCGTCGCCGAGTTGGCCGGCCGCGTTGTCGCCCCAGCAATAGGCGGTTCCGTCCCGGATCGAGCACGTGGCACCGAGCCCGGCGCTGAGCTGGGCGCCGGCATCGGCCGCCGCGATCGGCGACGACGGGGCGTCGGACGCGTCCCCGCCATCGCCGCCGCCGAGGGTGAGGACCCCGATCGCGACGACGACGGCCAGCACCGCGACCACGGCGACCGCGGCGAGGGCGAGCGGCCACCGTCGCCGGTGGGAGGGCGTCGGGGGCGCGGGGGATGGGGAGACCCACGGTTGGGTCGGTTTGGCCGGCGGCGGCGGGGTGATGACCTGGGTCGCAGCCACGGGCGCGGGTGGCCGGTTGTCGGAGTGGGTTCGCCCCAGCGCGGCGCGCAGATCCGCGGCGAACGCACCGCAGGTGGGGTAGCGGTCGAGGGGGCCGCGCGCGAGCGCACGGTCGAAGACGGGATCGAGGGCGGCGAGCTCGGGGCGGTGGGTGCTGATCGGCGCCGGGCGTGTCGTGAGCTTGGCGACGATGTGACGGGTCTGCGTGTCGGCATCGAACGGGGTTGCGCCGGAGAGCAATTCGTAGGCGGTACAGGCCAGCGCGTACTGATCCGATGCGGGGCCCGCGGGTTTGCCGTCGAGGATCTCCGGCGCGGCGTAGACGAGGGTGCCCACGAACGACGACGGCGCCGTCAAGGTGGTCGCGGTGGTGAGCTTCGCGATCCCGAAGTCGAGCACGACGACGCGGTCGAGGGCGTTGTCCATCGCGCGGCGCGTGACCATGATGTTGCCCGGTTTGATGTCGCGGTGGATCACGCCGTGCTCGTGTGCGTAGTCGAGGGCGTCGGCGACCCGGGAGACGACGGCCACCACCTCGTCGGGGCGGAGCGAGGCGCGTCGGAGGTCACGGCCGTCGAGGTAGGCCATCGTGAACCAGGGGTCGCCGTCGGCGACGCCGTAGTGGTAGATCGTGACGATCGACGGATGGTCGAGGGCTGCCGCGGTCTGTGCCTCGCGACTGAACCGGCGCGCGAACTCCTCGTCGACGGTCTCGGCTATCGAGATCACCTTGAGGGCCTCGCGCCGACGAAGCTGCGGATTCTCGACCAGGTAGACGGTGCCCATTCCGCCGCTCCCCAGCCGCGTGATCACCCGGTAGCCGGCGACCTGGACCGGTTGGGCGACCATGGGCGCCTCCTGGGGCGTGACCTGTGTTGCGACGACCTTAGCCCCGGCACGGGACTTCCGCCCCGGACACGGCTCTTGTTCATTCGAACGGCATGGCACAATGCACGACGTGGCAAACAAATCTGGCGCTGAAACACCCTCCTCCGGCGAAGCGGGGGCCGGCACCGGCAAGATCGTCGAATCTGCCAAGGGCAAGAAGCACTACGTCGACAACGGCTGGCCGCAGGACGAGAACGGCGACGCCGCCGAGCACGCGGTCTCCGAACTCGCGACCCACATCTCGGGTGCGCTGTCGCCGTTCGGCGACACCGAATTCCCGCTTCCGGTCGACGACCTGCCGTTCGTGCAGTCGAAGACCATCGTCAACCGCTGACGTCGATGCCGCCCACCGGGACTGACGAAGGTGGGTCGGACGCCCGGGACACCGGGCCGGCCGGCGGCTCCCGGCTGAGTCATCTGGACGAGTCCGGAACGGCCCGCATGGTCGACGTCGGCGCCAAGCCGACGACGAAGCGTCGCGCCGTCGCTGCCGGCACGTTCCGCACCACCGCCGAGGTGATCGGTCTCCTCAGCGAGTCGCGGCTGCCCAAAGGAGATGTGCTGGCCACGGCGCGCATCGCCGGGATCATGGCGGCCAAACGCACCGACGAGCTGATCCCGCTGTGCCATCAGCTGGCGTTGTCGTCGGTGGAGGTCGACTTCGCGATCGGCGCCGACACGATCGAGGTCACCGCGACCGTGGCCACCTCCGGCCAGACGGGTGTGGAGATGGAGGCGTTGACAGCGGTCGCAGTCGCCGGGCTGACACTCCACGACATGGTCAAGGCCGTCGACCGACGGGCGCAGATGGACGGCATCCGCCTGCTGGCCAAGACCGGCGGCAAATCCGGCGACTGGTACCGCGAGCCGTCTGACCCGGCTCATGACTGACCGGAATCCTTCCCGCGTCGCGCGCGTCGTCGTCGCGTCGAACCGCGCCAGCAGCGGTGTCTACGAAGACCGGTCCGGACCGATCATCGAGGCATGGCTGGTCGAGCAGGGCTTCACCGTCGACGAGTGCGACGTCGTCGCCGACGGCCCGCCGGTCGGCGAGGCCCTCCGCGCCGCGATCTACGCCGAGGTCGACCTCGTCATCACCACGGGCGGAACGGGTTTGACGCCCACGGACCGGACTCCGGAACAGACCCGCCCGCTCCTCGACGTCGAGATCCCGGGTCTGGCCGACGCCATCAGGTCGGCCGGGCTGCCGACGGTGCCCGCCGCGGTCCTCTCGCGCGGACTCGCCGGAATCGCCGGGACGACCCTCGTCGTGAACCTGCCCGGTTCGACCGGCGGGGTCCGCGACGGGCTCGGCGTCCTCGCGGGGGTCGTCCACCACGCGCTCGATCAGATCCGCGGAGGCGACCACCGATGACCCGAGAGGCCGGCCCGCACGTGGTGCACACCGCCGTCGTCGACGAGCCGATCACGCTGGCCGACCACGAGGCGATGGTCATCGACGCCGCCGACGGCAAAGCCGGTGCGGTGGTCGGGTTCGTGGGCGCGGTCCGCGACCACGACGGCGGCCGCACCGTGACCGCCCTGCATTATTCGGGGCACCCGACGGCGACGAAGGTCCTGGCCGAGGTCGTCGCGGAGGTCTCCGCGGTCGACGGGGTGCGCGCGGTCGCGGTGTCCCACCGGGTCGGCGACCTCGTGATCGGCGACATCGCGTTCGTGGTCGCGGTGGCGGCCGACCATCGTCGAGCGGCGTTCGAGACCTGCTCGCGCCTCGTCGACGAGGTCAAGGCCCGGCTACCGGTCTGGAAACACCAGTTCTTCGACGACGGCACCGACGAGTGGGTCAACTCGGCCTGACTCCGCCCCACTGGTTGAGCTGACCCCCCGCTGGTTGAGCTTGTCGAAACCAATGGAAAAGGGCCCCGCACGGATGGTTCATCGTGCGGGGCCCTTCGTCTGGGTCCCAGATCAGGCGTCGAGCGGCGATCAGGGGTTGGGCAGCAGGTGCTTGTTGTCGTTGAACAGCTTGATCTGATCCTGGTTCAGCGTGACGCCGCTGTCCTTGGCCGCCTGCCAGAGGTTCTTGATCTCGGGGCTGACGCCGGCCTCGGTGAGGGCGTCGGTGACCTGGTTGGCGACGTCCTCGGTGGTCTTCGCGAGGTCGACGCTGCCGTTGCCGCCGGGGAGCACCGGGGCGATCTCACGCGGGGTGTCGGTCGGCGCGCTGCGCGGGGTCGAGCCCGACAGGCCGGTGCCACAGGTGGGCCAGGCGCCCTTGCCCTGCGAACCGAGCACACGCTCGGCGACGACGATCTGCTCCTCGCGGGAGGCCTGATCGGCGGTCGGGGCGAACTCGCCGCCGCCGTGGCCGGTCCAGGTGCTCGGGGAGAACTGCAGGCCGCCGTGGTAGCCGTTGCCAGTCGCGATGGCCCAGTTGCCACCGGATTCGCACTGCGCGACCTGGTTCCACTCGGCGTCGGTGGCCGCATTGGCGGTACCGGTGCCCAGAAGGGCTGCTCCGCCGCCGAGGACCGCGCCGGTGAGGGCGACCTTGGTGATGGTCTTGGCGGCCGTGCTGGTCGTCTGCTTGCGATGACGTCCGGACATGTCTGTGTTTCCTCTCTCCACGCGCCTACGAAGTCAGCTGTCGGGTTCGAGCGAGAGGTGCTCGGTCTCGGGTCGTCGTGGTGGTCGCCGCGACTTCCGGGACTTAACCCCGAGGACACCTGGTGTGGTGCCCGGTCTCAGGGGATGAGGTTGGGTCCCCCGTCCTCGTTCCTAGATTGCTTGTCGTTCCCACCGGCGGAACGAGGCTCGGCGCGGCCGGTGGGACGTTATGTCTTGGTTGCTGTGTCGTGACCTCCGAGGAGGACGCTTCGAACAGTACGTCGTTCGTTGGACTGAATCACCTGCTTGGACGCAAGCGATTTTCGGCCCGGATCCGGGTCTTCCGACCCACTTCGGCCGTCATCCCAGTTCAACGGGTTAGTGGCCGTCCCGTGCCCATCCTGTTACCGCGCCGTGATGTGACCAAGGTCACAAGCCGGGTGTGGCGTCAGCCACCGGCAAACGGGGGGAGGACGTCGAGTGTCGCGCACGTGCCGAGCGCACGCGTCCGATCGGAGAACGCGATCTCGTCGCGCAGATACGAGCAGCGTTCGAGAACCGTGGCGAGGGACGGGTTTCCGGCGGCGAGCATGCCCTCGAGGGCGCCGAGCGGGGTCGACGGGTCGACGTCGATCACCTTCTCCTCGGCACCGGCGGCGGCGCGCGCGGCCGCGAAGAAACGAACTGTGAGCTGCATCGGACGCGAGCCTAGCCGCCGATCGCCGACATCGGCCGATCCGGTTGGGTGAAGCCCGCCGCGTTCACTTCGTGGCCCGCCGCTTTCGCCCACATGTTCGCGCGCCACAGGCGCGCGAGGGCGGCGTCGATCTCGTCGCCGGGGAGGGTGCGCAGCGCGTGCCGCACGTCGGTTTCCGACGTCGCGAACAGGCAGTTGCGCAGTGATCCGTCCGCGGTGAGCCGGGTGCGGTCGCAGTCCCCGCAGAACGGCCGGGTGACCGACGCGATCACCCCGACGCGTGCCGGGCCGTGCGCGCCGCGGTGGCCGTCGACGAGCCACGTGGCGGCCGGCGCGCTCCCACGTGGCGTGGGGTCGGGCAGCAGGGTGAACCGCTTCCGCAGGGTCGCGAGGATCTCGTGTGCGGTCACCATCTGTGCTCGCTGCCACGCATGGTCGGCGTCGAGTGGCATCTGTTCGATGATCCGCAGCTCGTAACCGTGCTCGAGACAGTAGGCGAGCAGGTCGGGGACTCCGGGTAGATCGCCACGGTCGGGCACCACGGCGTTGACCTTGACCGGGTCGAGCCCGGCGCGGCGCGCCGCCGCCAGGCCGTCGAGCACATCCGTCAGACGGTCCCGGCGCGTGATCTCGGCGAAGCGGACCGGGTCGATGGTGTCCAGCGAGACGTTGATGCGGTCGAGGCCGGCCTCGACCAGTCCGTCGACCCGCCGGGGCAGACCGAGTCCGTTCGTCGTCATCGCGATCTCGGGTGACTGCGGGAGGCCCGCGACGGCGGCGATGACGTCCTCGAGGTCGCGGCGCAACAGTGGTTCGCCGCCGGTGAACCGGATGCGCTCGATCCCCAGGTCGCGCACCGCCACCGTCAGCACCCGGATCAGTTCGTCGGTGGACAGCACCTGGTCGGTGGGCATCCAGTCGAGGCCCTCGGCCGGCATGCAGTACGAGCACCGAAGATTGCAGCGGTCGGTGACCGAGACCCGGAGATCCTTGGCGACCCGACCGAAGGTGTCGAGCAACGGCCCGTCGGTGGGCGCGTCGGAGGTCGCTGCTTCCCGCGGGGAGCGGGGCAGCGGCAGTCCGAGGCCGACCGTGCTCATGGTGCTGGGCGACTCACTTCCGGGTCGGGTCCGCGCGCGCCTCCAGGGCGCGGAAGGTGCTGGCGTGGAAGACCAGGGGCTCGATGTCGGGATCGGCGCGCAAGGTCTCGATCTCCAGCAACACGACGGTGTGGTCGCCGGCCTGGATCTCGTTGTGGATCGTGCACGACAGGTTTGCGGCCGCGTCGGGCACGAAGACCGCCCCGCGATCGGTGCTCAGCGGCGTGATGCCGTCGAACCGGTGCTCCGACGGCCCGGCGAGTTGCTTGCAGAGTTCGATCTGGTCGCCGGCGAACACGCTGACCCCGATGGCCGGAGCCGTACGGATCCGCGGCCAGGTCGTCGAGGTGTTCTGGACGCAGACCGAGACGAGTGGCGGGTCGAGCGAGACGGTGGTGAACGAGCTCGCGGCCATTCCGATCAATGTGGTCGAATCCCCGTCACGCTGTTCGCAACACACCGCCACGACGCCCGACGGGAAACAGCTGTACGCGTCACGCAGCGCCCGCCCGTCGGAGACGGGGGAGAGATCGGGGGTGGTGTCGATGGTTGTGGTCACGGTCCTCACCTGGCTCGGCGTCCGGCACGGAGTGCGTACACCAGGCCCAGGACGAAGCCCAGCGGTGCGCACATGGTCAGCAGATAGACGGCGGTCGGCGCGGTGTCGCCGCCGGTCACCAACGGTGTCAGGAACAACGCCACGATCGCCAGAATTCCGATCATGAACACGACCCCGGCAGCCTGCAGCAACCGCGGGGAGGATGTCTTCTGCATACCCGCCACGGTAGTGCAACGCGCGCCGGTGCGACGCCGCGCGATCCGTGCCCGCCGGGTAATGGTGTGACCGCGCGGTGGGGCGTTGGCTAGGATGGTCCGAAGCAGGCGCCTTGCATCCGTCTGGGCTCGCACGGTCTTCCGCCGTCCGGGCCGCGAGATGGGTGACGGCGTCTTTTGTCGTGACGGGTCGTTTTTCGACAGATCTAGAACAGATGAGGGTGAGCACAGTGCCGACCGGCAAGGTGAAGTGGTACGACGCGGACAAGGGCTTCGGCTTCCTCTCCCAGGAGAGCGGTGAGGACGTCTACGTCCGTTCGGCAGCGTTGCCCGACGGAGTCGAGGCGCTCAAGCCGGGCCAGCGCGTCGAGTTCGGCATGGCCGCCGGTCGTCGCGGCCCGCAGGCGTTGAGCGTGAAAGTGCTCGAACCCGCACCCAGCGTCTCCAAGAACGTGCGCGAGGCCGCCCGCAAGGACGCCAAGCGCCACACCCCCGACGAACTGCACGGGATGGTCGCCGACCTCATCACCCTGCTCGAGGGCAAGGTCCAGCCGGACCTGCGCAAGGGGCGTTACCCCGACCGCAAGACCGCACAGCGGATCTCCGAAGTCGTGCGTGCCGTCGCGCGGGAGCTCGACTCCTAGGACCGACTACGCGGCGGGCGCGGTCTGAACCGCGAGCTCGCCGCGCGGCAGGACGTCGTCGGCGGGGGTGAGCCGCGCCGACGCCGAGATCACGGTGAACCCGACCAGCACCCGGTCCGGTTCCGACCGGAGCGTCAGGGTGAAGGTGTCGTCCGCGCCCTGCTGCCGCTCGTCCTCGACGATCCCGCGCGGAGTCTGATAGACCGCCGCGAGGTTCCACGGACCCTGCGCGATCTCGCTCGAGACCGTCAGCATGATCGTCGAACCCACCGGCACCGGTACGGTCGCGGTCTCGTTCGGCGCGGTGATCTCGGGATCGCACACGGTCAGCATCAGGTCGCACCACCAGCGCGGATCGACGGTGTGCAACTCATCGCCGACCGCGACGTGCAGGTAGGGCTGATCGTCGTGCGCCGCGTTGCGGGTCAGCAGGAACACCGACGTCCCCACCACCGCGACGAACAGCACGACGACGATCGCGATGATCGACAGAGCCTTCTTCTCACCACTGCTGATCACTGACGACGTTGTCCTGTCTGGTTGGGCGGCGGGTGATCGCCGGGGCTGTACGGGCGCTCACCCCGGGTCTCGAACGGGGCGGTCGACGGGGTCCGGGTGGGCATGCGGGCGGTCGAGGGCCGCGCGGCGTGCGGTCGGGTGTCGGCGTCCGCCGGACCGGTCCGGGTGGCCGATCGGGCTTCTGCCGCGCGGAAGGCGACGGTGGGCGCGGCGTGGTCGGGGCGTCGACCGCCCAGACCGGGGACCAGTGACTTGCCGCGGGTGGTCATCACCGTCTGCAGCAGCCCGAGGCCGAGCAGTACCGAGACGACCGTGAACCCGATCCACAGGGTCGGCGGCAGCAGCACCCCGAGCGAGGCGCCGAAGACCCACGACAGCTGCAGCACCGTCTCCGACCGGCCGAACGCCGAGGCGCGGGACTCGTCGGGCAGGTCGTCCTGGATGGACGAGTCGAGGCACACCTTCCCGATCGCGCTGGTGCCGGAGGCGACCAGGGCTGCCACGGCGGCCGCGGCGATGTTGCCGAAGATGGCGGCCAGGACCGCGACGACGAAGCAGGCGGCGGTCGCGCCGACGACGATGTTCGGCGGGTTCTTCAGCTCGAGGCGGGTGCCGACGCCGTTGCCGATCATGTTGCCGACGCCGGCGGCGGCGCCGACCGCGCCGAGGAGGAGCAGCTGGGTCCAGTCGGAGGCGTCGCCCTGCTGGGCCTTGGCGTAGAACGCCACGAACAGCGTCAGGAAGCCGGTCAGGATGCGGATCGTGCCGTTGCCCCACAACCCGGCGACGACCTTGCGTCCGAGTGGCTGGCGCATCTTCGCCGCGATCATCTTCGCGCCGTCGCGAGCGCTCGTCGGCTGCTCGGAGTCGCCGGGGGCCGATCGCGCGGGCTCGCCGTGGTAGGTGAGGGTCGTCGGGATCTCGCCCTCGGTGGACTCGACCCACGCCGGGATGCGCATGCACAGGTAGGCGCCGGCGGCGGCGACGACGGCCAGCCACACCATCGCGCCGGGCAGATGCAGTGGGAGCAGCTGGCCGAGGAGGAACTCGATGGCCGCGGCGACCGCGCCGCCCACGATCGTGCCGCCGATGAGGCCGAAGGTGGTCAGCCGTGAATTGACCCGGGGGAGGTCGATGGTCGGCGGCACCACACGCGGCGTGACGGCCGACTTGAGGACGCCGAACGACTTGGACAGCACCAGCAGACCGAGGGCACACGGATAGAGCACCCATGGGTCGTATTCCAGCTGCTGGGTCGCGTCGTTCCACTGGACGTTGGCCATGATCAGCAGGGCCAGGACGACGCGCAGGCCGAAGGTCGTGGCCATGGCGATGCGGCGGCCGCGCTGCAGTCGGTCGAGGAGCGGGCCGATGAGCGGAGCGATCAGGGCGAACGGCGCGATCGTCAGTGCCAGGTACAAGGCCACATTGGTCTTCGACTCACCGGTCGCGGCGGCGAAGAACAGCGTGTTCGCCAGCGCGACGGCCATCGCGGCGTCGGCGGCGAAGTTGGCGATCACCGGCAGCGTCAGCGCGGTCAGGCCCGACTGGTCGGCGCCGTCGGCGGTGGCCGCCCGGTGGATCTTGCCGATCCCCCTGCCGGTCAGCTCGCGACTCCGCATCGCCGCGACCCGCATCACCGTCAGCTTCTTGGGTGTACGGCTTCCACCGTTCTGGGGCCCGTGGTCGGTCGGCATCGCCCGGGTCGCCTCGTCGGCCGGCGGACGGGCGCGGTCGTCGAGCGGCGGGAGATGCGGATTGTGGGTCGGCGGGGGGAGGTAGGCGTTGCGGCCGGGACCCGGCCCGGACGGCGGCTCTCCCCATCCCGGCGCCGGTCGCCGGGTCCGCATCTGCCGCGTCTCGTCGGCCGGATAGTTCGTCGAACCGGGGTGCTGCGCGGCGCGTCGTGCGCGACCGTCTGGTGGCGGTTGCCGAGGGTGCTGGTCGGCGGGACCCCTGGGGGCCCCGCGCCCCTCGTCGTGTCGGGAACTCCGTGGGATCACGCAGACGATTGTTCCTCATCTCCGACTGTGGTCGCTTGAAGCGGGTCGGTTGTGTGGCACACGTCGGCGGTATTGCACACTGGAGCGGTGACTCAGGTTGGTGACGGCGAACGGCACGGTGAGACCGAACGGCTGCTGGCAGCCGTCGACATCGCGCGTTCCGCGCTGCTCGATGAAGGTCAGCGGCCCGGAGCGCACCGGCGCAGTGTCGCCGAGGGCGACTGGGCCGCCGCTCACTACTTCGATGCCGAGCTCACGGGCTACCGGGGGTGGCAGTGGTGCGTCGTGCTGGCGGGTTCCCCGGGCAGCGACGAGATCACGCTCAGCGAGGTCGTGCTGCTTCCCGGTGACGGCTCGCTGCTCGCGCCGCCGTGGGTGCCGTGGTCGGAGCGGGTCGCGTCGGGCGATCTCGCACCGGGCGATCTGCTCGCCGCCGAACCCGACGACCCGCGTCTCGTGCCGAACCAGATCGACACCGGCGACGAGTTCCGATTCGAGTCCGAGTCCGTGGAACCCGACGACATCGGTCAGGTCGCGGGCGAGCTGGGGCTCGGCCGCAAGAGACTCCTGAGCCCGGAGGGACGCGCCGAGGCTGCGCAGCGCTGGTACGACGGCGACTTCGGTCCCGGCTCGGAGATGGCGCAGGCCGCGCCGTACTCGTGCTGTACCTGTGGTTTCTACGTCCCGCTCGCGGGTGCGCTGCGCGCCGGCTTCGGCGCCTGCACCAACGAACTGGCGGCCGACGGGCGCGTGGTGTCGGCCGAATACGGATGCGGTGCGCACTCGGACGTGCAGGGCCCCAAGGGGAACGGATCGCCCGCGTACGACGCCTACGACGACGGCGCGATCGAGGTCGTCGAGATCTCCCGGGACGCGGAACCGGCCCGGACCTGATCCGGCGCGAACCGACCGTGACCGACGATCCGTTCGGCACCGCGACATTGCGGTCGTCGACCCTGGATGCGTGGGCGGCGTCGCCGACCCGGTTGGCCGAGGACGCGGCCGCCGAAGCGGATCTGGTGACCGTCGGCTACCGGGATCGACTGCTGACCGAACTGGCCGCGAACGCCGCCGACGCGGCCGCGGCGGCCGGTGTCGAGGGCCGGCTGGCGGTCTGGGTGGACGGCACCGAGTTGCATGTCGCCAACACCGGGGCCCCGCTGACCGATGCGGGGGTGCGTTCACTCGCCGCGTTGCGGGTGTCGGCGAAGGCCGCGGACGACTCGGGCGCCCGGCAGATCGGGCGGTTCGGGGTCGGCTTCACCGCCACCGCGACGGTCGCCGATCGAATCGAGATCCGTTCGCGCAGTGGGTCGGTGGTCTTCGACCGAGCGGACACGATGGACGTCGCGCGAGCTGCCGGGATCTCCGTCGACGGGCCCGCGGACGTGCCGGTGCTGCGGCTGGTGTGGCCGACGGATCAGACGCCGACCGATGGCTTCGACACCGAGGTGGTCCTGCACCTCCGGGAGGAACCCGGCCCGCTTCTCGCCGCCATGCTCGGCCAGGCGCCGGATCTGGTCGTCGAACTGACTGCGCTGCAACGGATCAGCGTCGGCGATGTCGAGGTGTCGGCCGAACGGTCGGCGGGGCCGGACGTCGACGACGATGCCGCGCGCTCGGTCGTGACGACGGTGTCCGTCGTCGGTGCGCCGGACGCGACCGGCCTGCCGTCGACGCGCCGATGGCTCGAGGTCGCCCGGGGCGGCACACGCTGGCTCGTCGACGCCGACGGTGAGCCCGCGGCGGCCGGCGAGGTCCTGCGCGCCCCCACGCCCACCGACATCGAACTCAGCCTGCCGTGCCGGTGCATCACCGACCTGGCACTCACGCCAGATCGACGGCACCTCCATCCACGTGCCGAGATCGGCGATGCGGCAGCGGGTTACGTCGATCTCGTCCGGCTCGTCGAACCGGTGCGCAGGGTCGAACTGGTACCCGAACTGCATCTCGCGCGTAATCCCGACGACGCGCGCCTGATCGAGGCCGTTCGTCGCGAACTGCGGGATGTCGCGTGGCTTCCGGCGGCGGCCGGTGCCGACCTGGTGCCACCGCGCGGGGTGATGCTCGTGGGGCTGACCGATCGGCTCGCGGAGATCCTCGGCGACCTGTTCGGTGACCTGATCCACCCGGATCTGTCGCTGACACAACATCTCCCGACGCTGGGCCGGCTGGGTGTGTCGGAGCTCGGGCTCGCGGGGCTCGCCGAACGTCTCGTCGGCGTCGAACGTGAACCGTCGTGGTGGCACGACCTGTACGCCGCCCTTGCGCCCCTGGTGTCGACCGGCCGCGAGGTGGAAGAACTCGGCGCCCTGCCGATCCCGAGATCGGACGGACGGATGGCGATCGGGGTACGTGGACTATTTGTCAGTGACCGGATCTCGACCCCCATGCGGTGGATCCCCACCGTGCATCCCGAGGCGCGCCACGAACTGCTGACCCGACTCGGCGTCGCGGATCTGACGGTCGCGCAGGCAGTCTCGGACCCGCTGTTGCGCAGCCTCGTCGAAGATGTCGACTTCGATTCGGCCGGCCCCGACGATGACCGGCTCGCCGTCGAGGTGTGTGCGGTGTTGCGAGCCGATCCGGAAGCACCGGTTCCCTCGTGGCTCTCGGCGCTCGCCCTCCCCGACGCCGACGGCGAGTTGCGGCCGGCCGACGAACTCCTGCTGCCGGGCAGCCCGCTGCTCGAGGTCTTGGTCGACGATCACCCGTTCGGTGTGGTCGACGCCGAGGTGGTCGCCGAGTGCGGCGTCGAGGAACTGCGGCGGATCGGCGTCGGCTGGGGTTTCGTGACCGTCGACGACGACCTGCCCGTCGCGCCCGAGCATGACCTGCCCGACGAGGAGGACTGGTGGGCCACCCTCCCGGACGCGCCCGAGAAGCTCAGTGCAGTACGGGATCTCGACTTGATCGAGGACCGGCGCTGGCCGGAGGCGTTGACCATGATGGCCACCGACGAACGGATCCGGCCGCTGCTCGCCGACCGGACGGGTTACACCGCGTGGTGGTTACGACGCCATGCGGAGATCGACGGTCTGCTGCTGGGGGAGTACCGGTCGCCGTCGGATGAGGTTCTCGAGAACATCATCGATCCCCTCGACCACCCGTATGCCGACGAGCTCGCCGGCACCCTCGCCCGGCTGGAACCCGACTCCGCCGACGACGCGACGCTGCTGCTGACCCGGCTGGGCGATCGGGAGCGTGAGATCAGTGCGGGCGCAACGGTGTCCGTGCATGCCGCCGTCGTCGCGGCGTGCCGGAGCGGCGTCGTCGATGCGCACGACGTCGAGGTGCCCGAGCGGGTGCGCACCCTCGCCGGCACAACCGCCGACCGCGCGGTGGTCGTCGACCGGCCGTGGTTCCTGCAGACGCTGGCCGACGACGAGGCGGTACTCGCCGGACCCACCGTGGTCTCGGCCGACGCCGACCTGCTGGGCACGCTGCTCGACCTGCCGCTCGCGAGCGAGGAGTATTCGGCGACGGTGTCCGCGCCGGGGGAGGCAGTCGGCTGGGCGCACCCCGCGGTGGTGCGCTTCGGGGCGTCGCGGGGGATCGAGATCCCGCACGGCGATGTCCGGCTACACGACGAACTGTGGATCGCGTTGCGCAGCAACGACGGCGGAGACGGCCCCGATGTCGCACGGGAAGTGCGGGTCGAATGGTGGGTCGACGACGCGGGTGTCACCCACCTCGAGCGTCCGGGCCGGCGTCGATCCCCGCGGTGAGGATCGACGCGAGCTGGCGGTAGGCGGCCGCGTCGTCGAGTCCGGTCGCGGCCCACACCTCGCGACGCTGGATCCGGGTCATCATGGATGAGGCGAGGTCGGCGGCGAACGCGGCGTCGACGTTGCGGAACTCGCCGGCCGACACCCCGTCGGCGATGAGCGCCTGGACCCGGGACGATGCCGCCGCGGTGTTGCGCTCGTACAGTGCGCGTGCCGGTTCGAACGCGTCGAGATCGCGCATGAACGCCTCCGAGGCCGGTGCGAGTGCCTCACCCACCGCCACCAGGTAGACGATGACCCGTTCGCGCGGACTCGACGACGCCGCGACCCGTGACTCGACCTGTTCGGTCGCGCTGCGGAAGAAATGCGTCACGGTGGCGGTGACCAGTTGTTCCTTGCTGGCGGCGAGGGTGTACAGCGTCGACTTCGAGCAACGGAGTTCGGCCGCGATGGAACCGATCGACAGGTGCGCGAACCCCTCGCGCAGGATCAGCTCGAGAAGGGCGTCGAACAGCGCGGCCCGTCGGCGGGTGGCGAAACCCTGGGTGGCCATGCGTGCTCCCTTCCGCTGTACGAACGCTGCCCGAAATAGTACTGTGCAGAAGACCTGAGTACTAGTTTCGTAACCCTGGAGGTCTGGAATGCCGGTCGATCGCCTGCTCCCCAACGACGAGGCGCGCGACCTGATCGCGCTGGTCCGCGACATCGCCGACAAGCGCATGGCGCCGATCGTCGATCAGCACGAGAAGGACCGTCGGTACCCGGACGGGTTGTTCGCCGAACTGGGTGAGGCGGGGTTGCTCGGGCTGCCCTACCCGACGGAGTGGGACGGCGGGGGCCAGCCGTACGAGGTCTACCTGCAGGTGCTCGAGGAGCTCGGCGCGCGCTGGGCTGCGGTCGCCGTGGCGGTCAGCGTGCACGGGCTGGCCTGCCATCCGCTGTTCAACTTCGGCACCGACGAACAGAAGCAGCAGTGGCTGCCGGACCTGTTGAACGGCAAGCTGATCGGTGCCTACAGCCTGAGCGAACCCCAGGCCGGCTCCGACGCCGCGGCGCTCGCGTGCCGCGCCGCACCGACCGACGGCGGTTACTCGATGACGGGCTCGAAGGCGTGGATCACGCACGGCGGCATCGCCGATGTGTACAACGTCTTCGCCCGCACCGGTGAGGGTTCCAAGGGGGTGTCCTGCTTCTTCGTCGCCCGGGACACCGAGGGGCTCAGCTTCGGCAAGCCGGAGGACAAGATGGGCCTGCACGCGGTCCCGACGACCGGCGCCACCTACGACGACGCGTTCGTCGAGGAGGGACGCCGGCTGGGGGCGGAGGGGCAGGGGCTGCAGATCGCCTTCTCCGCGCTTGATTCCGGACGCCTGGGCATCGCTGCGGTGGCCACCGGCCTGGCGCAGGCGGCGCTCGACGCCGCCGTCGACTACGCGCAGGAACGAGCCGCGTTCGGCCGCAAGATCATCGACCACCAGGGGCTGTCGTTCGTGCTCGCCGACATGGCCGCCGCGGTCGACTCGGCCCGCGCGACCTACCTCGACGCCGCTCGACGCCGCGATGCCGGCATCGACTACACGCGGGCGGCGGCGACCGCCAAACTGGTGGCCACCGACGCCGCGATGAAGGTCACCACCGATGCGGTCCAGGTGTTCGGCGGTTACGGCTACACCCGCGACTTCCCGGTCGAGCGCTACATGCGCGAAGCGAAGATCACCCAGATCTTCGAGGGCACCAACCAGATCCAGCGGTTGGTGATCGGTCGGTCGCTGGCGCGGTGAGTTCGCCGGCCGTCGGTGTTCAGCGCGGGTTGTAGTAGAACGCGCGGTCGTCGAGGCGCCGGAATCTCGGTCCGCCGAGTCTGATCATCAGCCGCAGGATGGCGGGGATGCGGGCGTAGACCGCCTCGCGGTCGGGACCGGTCAGCCCTTTCGCCATGAGCGGGCACGTCCGCAGGGTCTCGGCCAGACCGGCGCGCTTGCTCATCTTCTCCTCGAAGGCGTCCCAGTCCTGCGGCGTGAGGCGGCGCTGCACGATGGCGATCGCGTCGGTCTCCTCATGGGCCAGGTGTCTGCCGAGGACCTCCTGGGCGCGCTGCAGCGCGTCCGCGAGGGTGGCCCGGGTCTGTTCGTCGGCGCGTTCGGCCATCCGCGCGAAGCCGGCCGCACACTCTTCGAGCAGCGGATCGATCTCGTCGTGCTCGTCCTCCATCGCCTGCAGGACCTCCGCCTCGGCGTTGTCGCACCGCTCGAGCAGCAGCGGCCACAATTCCAGGTCCTCGCCGGTGTGGTGGTGGTGCAGCGCATGGGCGAACATCGCCCATCGACGGGAGAGCGCACGCCAGGTCCCCGCGTCGTCGACGGGGGTGGCCGGAACGGTGGCGGCGAAGTCGGCGAGGTCTCGCCGGAATCCGTGGTGCAGGACGTACATCATGAACGGGTCGAGCGGTCCGTCGGGCGCGGCCGCCTGGCCGGGGAGCCGGAGCTGGATCGGGTGAGCGGTGTGGGCGGGGTGGGTCGTCATCGCGGGGGTCCTCATCGATACGTGGTCGGGCGGGTTCGAGGACCACAGTGGGCGGTGACGCTTGCGATGTGCTTGAGGGCGACTTGAGCGACGCCTGGATAGGGTGGCGGGATGTTCATCTCTCCGACGACGATCGACGAGAACATCCTGAACTGGGTGGTCGAGAACCGGTCGGAGCCCTGGGTCTCGATCGCCGAAGTGGTGACGGTGCTCGGCAACACGGTGACGATGTTGGTGCTGACATGTGCGGTCGTGGTGACACTCGCCGTGACCCGGCACCGAGTCGACGCGGTCTTCGTCGGCGCCGGAGTGCTTTTCGGATACGGTCTGATGCAGGCACTCAAGTACTCGTTCGCGCGGGACCGGCCACCCGTCGAAGACCGTCTACTGAACATCGACACCTTCTCGTTCCCCTCCGGGCACGCGATGATGACGATGGTCGTGTTCGGGCTGTTCGCTGTCGCCGCGTTTCGCTCCTCGCCCTGGGTGCGGGCGCATCGCTGGATCCTCGTGATCGCCCCCGTGCTGTCGATCCTCGTCGGCCTCACCCGAATACAACTCGCCGTGCACTGGGCCACGGACGTCGTGGCCGGATGGTTGTTCGGGGCGATCTGGGTGGTGTTCTGTACCTGGATACTGCTCCGGTACGAATCACGCCGCGGCTCCGGTGGTCTCGTCGGGGTTCAGCAGTAGACCACGCGGTCACCCGGACCATCCGCCGCCACATCTCCGGAAGCGGGGGCAGTTTGGTTCGACATGCGACTCATATTGCCCCCCCTGCTTGTGCGACCGCCTGGCTTTTCAACCGGGGGCCCGCCCGGTTGCGAGCGGGGCTAATCGACCGGGGTTCACTGTGGAGTTGTCAAGGGACTGATGCGGTCCCAGGTGTGGCCCGGGTGCGGAAGGTGCTACGCGAAAGTCTGGTGGTCTGTGGCGGCAGCGGTCAGGCGGCGTCGTCGAGTCGCATCGTGCGCCGGTTGTAGGCGGGTAGCGGTCGGCGTTGCGGGTCGATACTGGCGGGTGGGACGAGCCAGGGATGGCGGTCGAATCCCATCACGATGTCCCAGCCGTGGTGGTGGACCTGCGTATGGCAGCGCTGACACAGCAAACAGCCGTTGTCGAGGTCGGTGGGTCCGCCGTCGGCCCACGACTTGATGTGGTGGACCTGGGTATGTGACGGTGGTGCACCACATTTGACGCAACACGCGTCGCGGACGATCACCGCCTTACGTAGGTGCGCCGGATACAACCGATGGGTGTGACCCATCTGCAGCGGTACGCCCTCACTGTCGAGGACGATCTCGGTCAGGGATCCGTCGCAGGAGACCTGCTTCGCGGTGGCATGGCTGACCGTCCCGGTCCACGGCAGCGTTGCGAGTTCTCCGGTGGCGGGGATGGTCAGCAGCAGTTGCGTGCGTGGACTTCCGACGGTATTGATGGTCGCGCCGATCGCGGCTTGGTCGAGGATCAACTCGAAAGCGTCGGCACGGCGCTGCTCGGCGGTGCGACGATCTTCGGCGCCGTCGGGTTCGGGCCGTGGACACGATCGTTCGTCGATCATGGCCTGGAACTTCTCGCCGACGACCTGGGTGAGGTCGGCGCGGACTTCGACGCGGCCGTCGTCGGTGGTGTGTGCATTGACTGAGTTCAAGCTTGCATTGTCCGACGCCGGGACTGCTGTCTCGGAGGCGTCGGCGAGCGTGTTGCCGATAGCCCGCGCATGCCTGCGCACGTCTGTCGGCGTAGCACCTGAGAGCGCTTGGGCAATTAGTTCGAATTCATATCGGGAACGTTCATCCTCGGAAAGAGCGTCGCCACAACGTTTCTCGATTTCATTCATGCCTCGCACGATGGCATCGACGATCTCGCCGGAGAGTCGCCCGTCGGCGGCGTGACGAGCCAGCGCGGGCAACGCCGAGAGGGCATCGACACTCCGCATGGTGCGAAGAGCAGCGGCCGGTGCATGACCTGACTCGATCAGCAACTTCTTGGTGGTGCCGCCGGCTTTCTGAGCGACGCCGAGTTCGTCGAGTTGTGCTGCGTGGGTGACGATCTGGTGGTCGACGGTGTTGCGGATCAAGCGCAGCGTCTCGAGCGCGTCGAATGTTGCTCGGCCCGTGGGGTCGTCGGCGGGTGGGGTGGTCTCGATGAGTTGATCGAGGAGAGTGGCGAGCTCTGGCATGACTCCAAGGTACCGGAACATTCGTTCGATTTCGAGGGAATTCCACAGGCCGAGAACCGCGAATTCATCGACTGTGCAGCGCTTTTCGTTGACTGGGCGCAGATCGTTGACAGTGATGAACTTCAGTCACACCCGTTTCGATTCCCGGTCGAAAAGTGGTGGGTTTGTCACGAACGAAGGCCTCGACGGTCGCTCGGCGAGCGCCAGTGTGCTCAGCCGGCGGGGCGCACCGGGCTCGCTGTGCAGATGCGGGAACTGCTCGGTCGGCGTGAGCGGACGCCGAAATTCCCCCGGGTGGGGGACAGTCGAACGGCGTCGGACTGGGATTCACTGGACGGATGTCGAATCCGGGGCCACCCGACGATGACGCGACCATGCCCGGATCGTCCGACGGCGACGAGTCGCCGACGACGATCCAACCTGCCCGCCCGACGGTGGTCCCGGGGGTGTCACTGAACAAGGCCCCGGCGCCGGACCCCTACGCCGCCACGCAGACAGGTCCGACGCCGCAGTACCCACCGCCGTATCAGCAGCCGCCGAGTGGCTATCCTCCGCCACCCGGACAAGCCCAGTACGGCTACCCACCGCCGGGCTACCCACCGCCGGGTTATCCACCACCGGGGTACCCCCAGCCCGGATATCCCCAGCCCGGATATCCCCAGCCCGGGTACCCGCGCAGGTCCAATCGGCGCGCGTACCTGATCACGGGCGTCGCGTTGGTCTGTGTCCTCGCGCTGGTCCTCGGGGGCGTCGTGTGGTGGAAGGTGTCCTCGTCGAGTGGCAATTCCGACGAAACGCCGGACCTCGTCGCCGGTCAGCTCACCGGTTCGTTCCCGACCGCGCCGAGTCCAGCCTGGAGCGTCGACGCGAGTTCGTTGGGTGGTACGGGGTACGTCTCCGGTCTGCCGCTCGAGGCGACGTACAGGACTCAGGGTGCGGTCCACGACGACCACACATTGGTGACGCTCGTGCAGGTAGGTGACTCCACGAACGGCCCGGCACTGCGGCCCATCGGGATAGACACCGAGTCCGGCGGGAAATGGTCGTTCGACGAACCCGTGTCCGGGTGCTCGGACTCCATCGTGGACAGCACCATCGCCTGCCTGGGTCGGGGCGCCGCGTATTTCGTCGACGTCCGGACAGGTCGCGAGATCGGCCGTGCTCCCGCTCCGCCGCAGGCGTTCGGGATCGCGTTCAACGGGAGAGCGGCGTTCGTCCGCGACTTCAGTGGTGGCAACGAACGCCAGGTCGTGTTCCACAAGGTGACACCAGGAGGCGTGGAGTGGCAGCGAACGATCGACCTGCCCGAAGCGCTTCCGAGCGGGGACGCCTCGCAGTTCATCGCCACCGACGAGCTCGTCGCGAGCGCCGACGGCGTGGTCGCCGTCATCTCGGCCGACGACGGCCGGGAGATCTTCACGAGTCCGGGCCGGACCGGGATGTCGCCACGCCCGGACGGATCGATCCTCGTGGTGACGGGCAGCATGACAAGCGGCACACCGACGAATGGTCCGGTCGTCGTGGTCCGGCCGGACGGCACCACCAGCGACTTGGCGGGTATGAGCGTGGAGTCAGCTGCTGTCATGACTCCGACTCAGAGCGGGCGTGTGCTCATCGACGGTGCATACACCGACGTCGCAGACGGCGCGCGGATCTGGACGACGACTGATCTCCCGGCCCACACCTCGCCGACCGTCGTGCTGGCCGATGACCGTGAAGTCGTGTGGACGACGCACGACGCTGTCACCGCAGTCGATGCCATCTCCGGCCAGACGTTGTGGACGACTCCGACCGGGCCGGTCTACGGGTCGACCGGCCACGCCGTCACCGACGGCGAACGCCTCATCGCGCCCATGGCCGACGGCGGCGTGACCGCCCTGGATCTGGTGGGCGGTGCGCCGGTGTGGTCGGTGCCCCCGTCCACGATCGGCAACACCCCCGCTGCGGGTGTCACCGAACCGCGTCCGCCGCTGACGTTCGCCGTCGGCGACCGCCTGATCACGATGACCGCGACCACGATCACCGGCTTCGCGCCCACCGGTCCGGAGGCCATCGTCCCGGGCACGACTCGCGAGGCCGGCACCGCCGACGGCGGCGAACCCGAGTACGTCACGCCGTGCGGGGCGCCCCCGGTGTTCACGCCGCAGTCGTTCCGCACGTCGGCGGGTGGGCTGGGCGTGACGATGAAGGTCACCGCGAAGTGTCCCGGCGGCGACGTCCTGTACGGGCCGCAGACACGCATCACCATCTCCGACGGCAGCGGCATCGTCGCGTCGGGGAACTTCGACTTCCAGCGGGCGCCGGTCGCGGTGCCCTCGCTCGACGGGGCGGGCGAGGCGCTGACTATGGAACTCACCTATCCGCCCGGGAGCTTCTTCCGGCTGCCGGACACGCTCGGTGCCCAGGGGAGCGCGGCCGGCGGCGGCCGCTACCTCGTCGACTGCGACAAGGGCCCGACCTCCGGGGCCGCGCCGAAGCTCGCGACTCCGCAGTCGGGAACGGCCGCGTCGTCGACCGCCACCGGGGTGTCGTTCCCGGCCGGAGCCGACGTGACGGCGAGCAGCGTCAGCGCCCTCCGTCTGCAGGCCGACGCCGATCGGGCCTTCATCGTGGCAAACCTGAACAACCGGTGGGTGGCGCAGCTGAGCTCCAAACGGCCGGGTCTCGTCGCCGAGGGGCGGACCTGGACCGACCAGGCCATCCTCGACGAGTTCCTGGCACTCCGGTTGCGGTTCAACGACGTTCGGCTCCTGTGGAGTGACGAGTGGCCGGTGTTCTCGTACCGCGGCTGGTGGGTGACGGTGGCCGCGGCGACCTTCCCGGGCCCGGTCGAGGCCAACAACTGGTGTCGCGCCCAGGGATTCGGCCCGGACAACTGCTTCGCGAAACTGGTGAGCACCACGGCCGGACCGGAGCGGACGACCCTCTACTGGAAGTGACGGTGCCCGACGCCGCGCCGGTTTGCTCGGAACGATGACGAGTAATCGGTTCATCGCGATACGGTCGGGTATGGATTTCTCCCCGTCAGCGCGGTCGGCCGAACTCACCGAACGCGTGCGCACCTTCGTGACCACCGAGATCGAGCCGGTCGAACCCGAGATCCATCGGGACATCAAGACCCGCCGCGACGAGAACGGCAACCCGTGGACGCCGTCGCCGATCATCGCCGAACTGCAGAAGAAGGCCCGCTCGGAGGGGCTGTGGAACCTCTTCCTGCCCGCCGAGCACGCCGGCCGCTATGCCGCCGACTTCGGCACCGACGGCGGCGCCGGGTTGACCAACTCCGAGTATGCGCCGATCGCTGAGGCGATGGGATCGTCCGGGCTCGCGCCGGTGATCTTCAACTGCAACGCCCCCGACACCGGCAACATGGAGGTGTTGTTGCGCTATGGCACCGACGAGCAGCGCAAGCAGTGGCTCGAACCCCTTCTGACCGCCGAGATCCGCAGCGCCTTCTGCATGACCGAGCCGGCCGTCGCGTCGTCGGACGCCACCAACATGGCCGCGACCGCCGTGCTCGACGGCGATGACGTCGTCATCAACGGGACCAAGTGGTTCTCCACCGGCGTCGGCCATCCGGACTGCAAGGTCCTCATTTTCATGGGCGTCACCGACGCCGAGGCCGACCGGAAGTCGCGGCACACGATGGTGCTCATCCCGATCGACGCCCCCGGCGTCACGATCGACCGGATGCTCACCACCATGGGCTACTTCGACGAGCCGTTCGGCCACGGCGAGGTCAGCTTCGACAACGTGCGCGTCCCGGCATCGAACATCTTGCTCGGACCCGGCCGCGCCTTCGAGATCGCCCAGGGCCGGCTCGGTCCGGGTCGCGTGCACCACTGCATGCGGGCGATCGGACTCGCCGCGCGGGCACTGGAACTCGGTGTGCGTCGCGCACTCTCGCGGGAGGCGTTCGGCAAGCAGCTCGCCCGGCTCGGCGGCAACAGTGAGCGCATCGCCGACGCCCGCATCGCGATCAACCGGTCGCGACTCCTCGTCCACCACGCGGCCTGGTTGCTCGACCAGGGCATGTCCCGCGAAGCCCTGTCGGCGGTCAGCGAGATCAAGGTCGAGGTGCCCAACATGGCACTCGACGTCATCGACCTCGCCATCCAGTTGCACGGCGGTGCCGGTCTCACCGACGACTTCCCGCTCGCGCAGGCGTGGGTGGGCGCGCGGTCGCTCCGACTCGCCGATGGCCCGGACGAGGTGCACCGCAACGTGGTTGCGCGCATCGAGTTCGGCAAGTACCGCTGATCGGGGGACGAGGATGACCAACGAGGTGACCGGTGCGGGCGAGGTCCGCACCGAGGATGCATTCGACGTCGAGGCGATGGCCAAATGGCTGGAGGCCAACGCCGCGGACCCGACCGGTCTCGACGCCGTGCCGGAGGTCCGTCAATTCGGCGGCGGTGCTTCGAATCTCACGTACCTGCTGCGCTATCCGTCCAGGGATCTGATCCTGCGCCGGGCGCCCCGGGGTACCAAGGCGCGGGGCGCGCACGACATGGCACGCGAGTACCGGATCCAGTCCGAGCTCGCGACCGCCATCCGCTACATCGCGCCGATGATCGCGTTCTGCGACGACGAGTCGGTCCTGGGTGCGGACTTCTACGTGATGGGCCGCATCGACGGCGTCATCCCGCGGACCGAGTGGCCCGCCGACGTCCCGCTCGACGCCGAGCAGGCGCGCCGGCTCTGTCTGAACTTCATCGACACCCTGGTCGAGGTCCACTCGGTCGATCCGAGCACGACCGGACTCGCCGATCTCGGCAAGGGGCCGGGTTATGTGCGACGGCAGGTCGAGGGCTGGTCGGCGCGGTTCCGCAATGCGCACACCGACGACGTGCCCGACTTCGAGTCGACGATGACGTGGCTGGCCGACAATCAGCCCGACGACGTCGCCAACTGCGTCATCCACAACGACTTCAAGCTCGACAACGTCGTCCTCGACAAGGACGATCCCACCCGGGTGATCGGCATCCTGGACTGGGAGATGGCGACCCTCGGCGATCCCCTGATGGATGTCGCGGGTTCGATGGCCTACTGGATCCAGGCCGACGACCCGGATGCCATGCAGCTCATGCGACGCGTCCCGACGCACCTGCCCGGCATGCTCAGTCGTGCCGAGTTCGTCGAGAACTATTGCGAGCGTATGGGATTCGACATGACGCCGGAACGCTGGCGCTGGTATGAGGTGTTCGGACTGTTCCGGGCGGGGGTGATCGCCCAGCAGATCTACTACCGCTATTACCACGGCCAGACCACCAACAAGGCGTTCGAACGTCTCGGATACGCGGTCGGGATCATCGCGCAACGGCTGGACGACCTGCTCGTGTAGCCACCCGACGAAAGGACCGCCATGGCGGAGGACGTGGTCACCCCGTCGGGTGCCGGCGGAGGATCGCCCGACGAGATCCGCATGAGCGGTTACCGTCCGGAGCTGCGCCGAACGCTCGGCGGGTTCGCGGTGTTCGCGATCTCCTTCGCGTTCATCTCCGTCGCGGTCGGGATCTTCGCCACCTACGGCAGCGTGCTCACCACGGCGGGTCCGGTCGGGAGCTGGTTGTGGATCGTCGCCGCGGTCGGCCAGACCCTGATCGCGCTGGTCGTCGCCCAGTTCGCCGCCCGGATCGCACTGAGCGGGTCGTCGTATCAGTGGGCGTCGAGGCTGGCGAACCCGAAGATCGGCTGGTTCTTCGGCTGGCTGAGCTTCTGGTACCTCGCGATCGGCGTGGTCGCCATGGACAACGCGCTGGCCAGTCAGGCGCTGATGCCGCTCGCCGGGATGGCCGAGAACGAGGACGTCGCCCGCGTCATCGCCCTTGTCGTGCTCGTCATCCAGGCCGTGCTGGTGATCGCCTCGACCCGGTTGCTCGGCCTGTTCACCTCCGGCGCGGTCGCGGTCGAGTTGGCGATCGTGGCGATCCTGATCCTGGTGCTCGCGGCGGTGATGGTGTTCAGCGGAAGCGGTCACCCGGGCAACCTGGTGTCCGAGGGAGTGGCCGCCGGTGCGCCGGACTACTGGGCGATCGGTGGCGGGGTGATGGCCGCGATGGTCATGGGACTCACCACCCTGGTCGGGTTCGATTCCGCGGCCAACCTCGCCGAAGAGGCGAAGGATCCGTTCCGCAGCGTGCCCCGGGCGATCGTCGGATCAGTGGTGGCCGCCGCGGTCCTGGGACTGGTCTTCCTCATCGTCCTCACAACGGCGATCGAGGACGTCCAGGCGGTCACGGCCGACGGGTCGCCGGTCGCCGCGATCATCCGGGAACAACTCGGGCCGGTCGCCGAGCGAATCCTGCTCGCCTGCATCGTCTTCGCGATGTTCGGCGCCGGCATGGTGGTGATGGCGGCCTGCGCCCGGCAGGTCTTCGCGATGGCCCGCGACCGTCGCTTCCCGGCGCACCGGCTGATGGCCAGGGTCAACCCCCGGACCCAGACACCGGTACCGGCGACGCTGCTCATCCTCGGCGTCGGGGTGGTGCTGATGCTGGCACTGCCCGGGGCGGCGCTGATCGAGCTGATCATCGCGTCGACGATCCTGCCCGCGCTCATCTACGGCGGGACCGTCGTGCTGTACCTGGTCGTCCGAAAGCGGTTGGAGCGCAAGTCCGGTGGGTTCAGTCTCGGACGCCTCGAGGTGCCGGTCGCGATCGCCGCGCTGATCTGGGTGGGGGTCGCCCTGTTCGTGCTCGTCACGCCCGACGACGCGCGGGTACCGACCCTGATCGTGCTCGGGCTGATCGCGGCGGGTGGCCTCTACTTCGTCGCTCTGCTGTTCGGACCCGGTCGCGTCCTCGAACACGAACCCGGCACCGACGAATTCGACGCGCCCGCTCAACCGAATCGCGCCGAACCGGACAGAAGCTAGTCGAGACCTTCCTGCGCGCCTCGATCACCGCGTCGGACACCGGCGCGCTGGACGAGGACGATCGTCGTCCCGAGCAGACCGACGGCCAGGCCCACCAGGCACACGGACAGCGCGCGATCGCCACCGAGATCGGTGACCGCGACGACCACCGTCGCCACCACCCACCCGATCATCCCGACCACGATCACCGGCTCCGGGGCGCGCAGCGCGCGGGGGAGTTCGGGGATCTCGAGTGTCGTGGACATGGACAACAGGGTAGCTTTCGGAACGTGCCACACGATGAGCCGAGTGAGTCTCGCGATCTGAGGTCCTCCGACATCCCGGGTGCGGACACGTCGAGGGGGAACCTCCCCACCGAGCCCGACTTTCCCGCGACCACCCCGGGGCCGGATTCGGCGGTCCCGCGCGGCCCGCTCGACCGGTTCTTCAAGATCTCCGAACGTGGTTCGACGATCAACCGCGAGTTCCGCGGTGGCCTGGTCACGTTCTTCACGATGGCCTACATCGTGGTGCTCAACCCGATCATCATCGGCGGTATCCCGGGCGGTGACAAGAACACCGACGTCCTGGGCAACGTCCTGCCGCTGGCGCAGGTCGCCGCGGTCACCGCGCTCGTCGCGGGCGTGATGTCGATCCTGTTCGGCCTGGTCGCCAACTATCCGTTCGCGATCGCGGCGGGTCTCGGCATCAACAGCCTGCTGGCGGTGTCCATCGCGCCGCAGGTGACCTGGCCCGAGGCAATGGGTCTGGTGGTCGTCGACGGCATCATCATCGTCCTGCTGGCCGTCACCGGATTCCGCACCGCGGTGTTCAACGCGGTGCCCGCCGAACTGAAAGCCGCGATCGCGGCGGGGATCGGCCTGTTCATCGCGTTCATCGGTTTCGTCGACGCGGGATTCGTCAAGCGCGTTCCCGACGCCGCCGGCACCACCGTCCCGGTGCAGCTGGGCAGCGACAACTCGATCTCCACGATCCCCACACTGATCTTCGCGGTCGGAGTGCTGCTGATGGGCGTCCTGGTGGTGCGTCGGGTCCCCGGCGGCCTGTTGATCGGTATCGCGATCACTACGGTGCTGTCGATCGTGCTGGAGCGGATCTTCGATTACGGGTCCAGCGTCGCCAACCCCTCCGGCTGGGGTCTCAGCGTGCCCGACATCCCGAGCGCCCTCGGCGGTCTGCCCGATCTCAGCCTGATCGGTGACGTCGACCTGTTCGGCGCGTTCACCCGGATCGGTGTGCTCGCGGCGTCGGTGCTGGTGTTCGCGCTGGTGCTCTCGAACTTCTTCGACGCCATGGGCACGATGACCGGCCTCGGCAAGGAGGCCGGGCTCGCCGACGAGAAGGGCAACCTGCCCGGGGTCGGGCGTGCGCTGGTGGTCGAGGGGACCGGCGCCATCGCCGGCGGTGCCGCCTCGGCGTCGTCGAACACGGTGTTCGTCGAGTCTGCGTCCGGTATCGCCGAAGGTGCGCGCACCGGCCTCGCCAACGTGGTGACCGGAATCCTGTTCCTGGTCGCGATGTTCCTGACACCGCTCTACGAGGTGATCCCGCTCGAGGCGGTCGCCCCCGCGCTGGTGGTCGTCGGCGCGATGATGATCGGCCAGCTCACGACCGTCGACTTCAAGCGGCTCGACTATGCGCTCCCGGCCTTCCTGACCGTGGTCACGATGCCCTTCACCTACTCGATCGCCAACGGCATCGGCATCGGCTTTATCAGCTGGGTCGTGATGGCGACCGCGGCGGGCAAGGCCCGCACCGTGCATCCGTTGCTCTGGTTCGTCGCCGCGATCTTCGTCGCCTACTTCGCGCGCGGACCGATCTCCGACCTCATCGGCTGACGGACTTGGTCATCTGTCCGGGTTTGCCCGTTTCGGTGTCGTCCACCCGGTTCAATTTCGTCGCGGACGGGCAGTGAGGCCGATTTCCTGGCCTACGATTTGGCAATGCATGCACCTTATGGTGACGGAAGTCTGTCCGGCGACCTGTCCCTCGCCGTGGTGCGCCTGGCGCGCCGACTCCGAGGTCGGCGGGAGAACAAGCTGGTCTCGCTCACTCAGCTGTCCGCCCTCAACACGCTGCACCACGAGGGCCCGATGACACCAGGTGCGCTCGCGGCCGCCGAGCGGGTTCGCCCGCCGTCGATGACCAGGGTCATCGCCTCGCTGTCGGATCTCGGGATGATCAAGCGCGAACCCCATCCCACCGACGGCCGTCAGGCCATCGTGACGTTGTCCCCGGAGGGCGTCGAAGTCGTGACCGACGAACTCGCCGCCCGCACGGCATGGTTGAGCGACCGCCTCGCGGAACTGTCCGCCGAGGAGCGGGACATCCTGCGCGAGGCCGTGCGCATCGCCAACAAGATCCTCGGGCAGGCCGACACCGACGTCCCGCGCTCACGCGCGATCTAATCCCGCTCCCTGAGGAGTCCCGGAGCTTGCGGAGGGACGTCTCACCGCTCCCTGAGGAGTCCTGGAGCTTGCGGAGGGACGTCTCGAAGGGTCAGAAGAACGTGCCCGAGAAGGGTGCGCGGTCGGTCATGAACGCGTGATCCAGCGCGCGCAGCGTCGCCGGGGAGTCGACGCGCAGCCGTCTCGCCGCCGCGAAGGCCGAGGGTCGGATCCCGCCGAGGTAGATGCTCGACAGCACCGAGATGTCGAGCGAGACGGTGGGCGTCGCTCCCGACTTCGCCGGCGCGACGATCGCCCCGCCCTCGCGTACCGAGATGTCGAAAACGCCTCCGTGCCCGCGGAATTCGTCGGTCACCTCGATCACGGCGTCCAGGTCGGCGGCATAGTGGCGGGCGCCGAGCGCGGCCGGGACGTCGAGGATGCGCAGCCACATCGTGTCGGCGGTCCCGGTGACCGACACCGACCGCGGATTCACGAGTTTCTGCGACAGCGGGTCGTCGACCGGGATGGTCGCGGTGAGCGAGGGGATGAGGTCGAGGCTGATCAGGACGCGCCACAGATCGGTGTGTGCGTCGTCGGTGACCGCGAAGACCTCGTTGACCTCGCCGCGCACCGCGCCGGTCTCGTCCTTGTAGATGCGATAGCTCGCGTAGCCGTCGGCGTGCAGCAGGTAGTGCAGACCGCTTGCCGACAGCGGGCGCTCCGACGCCCGGTCGGCCAGGATGGGATTCCACCAGGCGGGGGTGCGGGTGAGCGCGCCCGGGGTGGTCAGCGTCCACCGTGCGTGGAGGTCGGGGATCGCGGCGGCCACCGCGTCGGCGTCGGCATACCGGACGGTGGCATCGTCGGGCTGGGCCGCTCGCATCTCCGCGCCCGGGCTCAGCGACACCGAGTTCGCGAAGCATGCCGGTCCGAAGCCGAAGCGTTCGTAGATGGTGCCCTCACTCGCGGTGAGGATTCCGAAGGTGTACTTCTCCGATTCCCACTGCTCGACGAGTTCGGTGAGCATGCGGCGGAGGATGCCGCGACGCCGGTGGGTCGACGCCACCGAGACCCACGACAGTCCGGCCGCGTCGGACACGCCACCGCCGGGCAGTGACATCGACATCCGATAGAACATCGCCACTCCGACGAGGGGCTGCGTGTCCAACCCGGTGTCGCGCACCAGCACGACGTCGTCGTCGGCGACCTTGCCGCGCAGATCGGCGACCTCGTCGTCGGGCAGCGGATTGCGCATGGCGAACGCGCGGGCATCGGTGGTGATGATGTCGGCCCAGTCCGCGTCGGTGGCGCGGGTGAGGGTCAGACGTGACATCGGAGTCGAATCGCTGGTCACGCCCTCCACAGTTTCACACCCGTGCGCTGCCGGTTTCGTCCGGGTGGCAGACTGTTGCGGTGCCCGGGCTCGCAGTGAACGTGATCGAGATCGACGACCCGGAGGACCCGCGCGTCGACGACTTCCGCGACCTCAACTCCGTCGACCGACGGCCCGATCTCCCGGTTCTGCCCGGCGGGCGCCCGGGCCGCGGTCTGGTCATCGCCGAAGGTGTTCTCGTCGCCCAGCGGATGATCGCGTCACGGTTCGCGACCCACGCCTTCCTCGGTGTCGCGAAACGCCTCGACGAGCTCGACGCCGATCTCTGTGATCCCGGGCTGGCCGGTGTCCCGTTCTTCCGCGCCACCGCCGAGGTCATGGCCGAGATCGTCGGCTTCCACCTCAACCGCGGCGTGCTCGCCGTGTCGCGCCGACCGCCCGTGCTCACGGTGCCGGAGGTCCTCGAGAGCGCGCGGACCGTCGCGATCCTCGAAGGTGTGAACGACCACGAGAACATCGGATCGATCTTCCGCAACGCCGCCGGATTGGGCGTCGACGCAGTGCTTTTCGGTCAGGGTTGCGCCGACCCGCTGTACCGCCGATGCGTGCGGGTGTCGATGGGCCACGCACTGCTCGTGCCGTTCGCGAGATTCGACGACTGGCCGCGCGGTCTGGACCTGGTGCGGGAACGCGACTTCCAGCTGGTCTCGTTGACGCCCGATCCCGCCGCCGTGACACTGGCCGAAGCCGTCACCGCCGACAAGGTCGGCTTCCTGGTCGGTGCGGAGGGCCCCGGTCTCACCGCATCGGCGATGGCGGCCACCGACGTGAAGGCGCGAATCCCGATGAGCCGGGGCACCGACTCGCTGAACGTGGCGACCGCTGCGGCCGTTGCGTTCTACGAGCGCGCCCGGTCGGGCACCATGGGATTGTGACCGTCGAGCGGGAGGGTGTCGAACCGACGCCGTGGGCCCTGGGGCTGATCGTCGGTGCCTCGTGCGCGCTGTTCGCCGCATTCGTCTTGGTCGGCGTCTACCTGCTCATCGGCGAGATCCTGCGGTTCCTCGGAATCGCCGCCGTACTGGTCGTCGCGGGCGGACTCGGGTGGACCCTCTGGGAGTTCCGGGCGCGGCCCGTGTGGCGGTGGGTCGTGTGGGGATTGCTGCTCGGCTTCCTCGCCGGGGTCGCGTCGTCGATCGCGCTGCTCGCGCTGGGACGCCCCGCACCCTAGAACCCGAAGTACTCGCGGATGCGCCCGCGCTTGCGAGCGTCCTGACCTGGCGATCCCGTCCGCTCCCGGGCGCGCGAAGCCGTTGCGGCGCGGTAGTTCTCGTAGTCGGCCGCGGTCGGTTCGTATTCGGTCGGATGCAACGCGAAGCAGGTGACGGTGATCTGGGCCGGGTCGAGATCGGACTCCGCGAGCGGGTGGGTGTAGCGGAACCCGAGCCACGCACGGTTCGATTCCTCGGCGAGGTGCGCGGGATGGAAGGGGAGCGACATGGGTGCGGTGGGCACGCCCTCGGCGTGGCTGAGCGGGTGTTCGCCACCCCAGAACGGCTTCTCGAACGTGAACGGCAGGCCGTGGTCCTCGTGGATGGTGACCGGGTCGGCGGCGAAGGAGCGTCGAAGCGTCCCCGACTCCCACCGGGCGAACACTCCGAGTGAGGAGTCGGGCTCGGTGTAGAGGAGGGTCGTGGTCGCACTGGGGCGGATCCGCGCAAGCGCGCGGGTCAGCGTCGACGGCGTGGTCGTCTCGAACAGCGAACACGACACGACGGCGAGCGGACCGTAGAACCCGGCGTAGACGTGGGTGTCGCGGACCGCGGCAGCGGATGCGAGATCGGTGTCGACGAGCGGGACCAGGACGCTGTCACCGAAGACGGTCGTCGCAACCTGCTGGGCGTGCTGGGAGTCGTTGGCCGGATGCGAGCGGAGAATCGCGGCCGGGTCGTCGGTGTCGATGAACCAGACCGTGGCCGCGCGCGCGGAGGACACTCAGCTGTTCCCGTTGCTGCGCACGCCGAGCAGGACATCCTCCCAGGCCGGGACCGCCGGTTTACGTGCCTTCTTGCGGCGCGGACGTTCGGGGCCGGACGACGGTGCGGGAACCGATTCGTCGGCGTCGGCGTCGTCGGCGGTGGGAGTGGCCGCCGCGTCGTCCGTGTCCGAGGCTTCGGCGGTGGCGGCGGACGGCTCGTCGTCGAATCCGAAGTCGAACGGCACGGCGCCGTCGTCCTCGGCCGCGGTGCGGCGGTCGTGCCGGGCGCGCTGCGCACCGATGATCGAGGCTGCGTCGATGGTGACCTCTTCGCGTCCGTCCGGGGTCGTCTCGACAGCGACTTCGGGGGTGGCGACCGGGGTCAGCCGACGACGGGGCGCGATGGTCTCGGGATGGGTGAGTTCGTCGGCCAGGTCGTCGAGCGGGTCGACGCTGCCACCGTGCGATCCCGGCTGGTAGCGCCAGTGCGCCAGGTTGTCGGTACGTCCGACGCTCCACGCGACCTGGACCACCCAGTACCCGTCGTCGCCCTTCCATGCGTCCCAGTCGGCGTCGTTGGGATTCTGGCCGTAGGCGAGAAGTCCCTCGGCGACCGACTCGACCAGTGTCGCCACTGCCGGGCCGTCATGGCGGATGGGATGCGCGGCGCCGGCGAGTTCGGTGGCGCGGCTGCGCTCGAGGAGGACCGGGTGGGCGAAGCGTTCGATCTTGTCCACACCCACCCCGGCTGCGGCCGCCACCTCGGCGACGGTTGCACCCGCTCGGATTCGTGCCTGGATTTCGCGTGGCCGCAATGCACTCTCCATCTCGATTTCGATCTGTCCCAGTCGTGAGATGTCGCCGCGGGCGGCGGCGCGGAGGCGTTCGTCGGAGGCGATGCGGAATTTCTCGCCCGATTGCGGGTCCTGGCAGATGACATGGGAGCCGTCGGTTTCCACCCCGACGACGCGGAGCTCACGCATCTGCTCCTCCTCCGGTCGGTGCACGCATTGGGGTCACATTAACTCACCGATCTGCCGGTTCACTGTGGGACACGCGGCAAAACCGCAGTTCAGCACGCGTGGGGCGCAAGCGACGCCAGCGATCGATGCGTCATATGTGGTCTGTGGGAACCAGGCTACCGGTTCGGTGAAGCACCACCGGCGCGCCGCAACGATCTGTGCGGCGCGCCGGCGACGAGGTGTCGAGGAGGCGATCAGAGGCGCTCGACGATGTAGTCGATGCACTGGGTGAGCTTGCTGACGTCCTCCGGCTCGATGGCCGGGAACATGCCGATGCGCAGCTGGTTTCGGCCGAGCTTGCGGTACGGCTCGGTGTCGACGACCCCTTGGGCGCGAAGGATCTTCGCGACGGCCGCGGCGTCGACATCGTCGTTGAAATCGATGGTGCCGACGACCTGGCTGCGGTTGGCCGCCTCGGTGACGAACGGCGTCGCGAACTCGCTCGCCTCGGCCCACTGGTAGAGACGCGAGCTGGAATCGGCGGTGCGCGAGACGCACCAGTCGAGGCCGCCGTTGTTGTTCATCCACTCGATCTGGTTGGCGAACAGCAGCAGCGATCCGACGGCCGGGGTGTTGTAGGTCTGGTTCTTGCTGCTGTTGTCGACGGCGGTCGGCAGCGACAGGAACTCCGGGCACCAGCGATCGGTCTCGGCGATCTCGGCGATGCGTGCGAGCGCGCGTGGGCTCATCAGCGCGACCCAGAGCCCGCCGTCGGCGGCGAAGCACTTCTGCGGCGCGAAGTAGTAGACGTCGGCGTCGGCGACGTTGACGGGCAGGCCGCCCGCACCCGAGGTGGCGTCGATGGCGATGAGCGCGTCATCCGAACCGGCGGGACGGACGACGGGCACCGCGACGCCCGTCGAGGTCTCGTTGTGTGCCCAGCCGATGAGGTCGACGCCGCCGAAGTCGTCGACGGTCAGCGCGGCCGGGTCGGGCGCGGTGCCGGGGTCGGTCGAGATGACTGCGGGGGAGTCGAGGAAGGGGGCCTTCTTCGAGACCGTCGCGAACTTCGACGAGAACTCGCCATAGGTGAGGTGCAGCGAACGCTGCTTGATCAGGCCGAACGCCGCGGCGTCCCAGAATGCCGTGGTGCCGCCGTTGGAGATCACGACCTCGTAGCCCTCGGGCAGCGAGAACAGGTTCGACAGCCCCTCGCGGATCGAGCCGACGACGTTCTTCACCGGTGCCTGACGGTGGCTGGTGCCGAACACCGACGCGCCGGTGTCGACGAGGGACTGCAACTGCTCGGGGCGAACCTTCGACGGCCCGCAACCGAAGCGGCCGTCCGACGGCAGCAGGTCGGCGGGCAGGGTGATGGATGCGGTGGCGGCTTCGCTCATGACGGCAATTCTAGGGAGTGGCCCTCGCCACCTGTGGGGGCGCCTCGGGTTAGGTGTCGGCAGCCGGGTGGTGCAGCGGCGATCTCTGCGCCGGTGGCCCCATGCAGAATCGCTGTTTCATCGAAAGGTGCGCTACCTGGAAGTAGCGCACCTCTGGGTCGAGTAGGGCTTCTGGGGCGGGCACGTCAGACGAGTCCCGCATCGCGGAGGGCACCTGTGATGAGGCCACGGAAGTGATGCGGGTCCAGGAGGTCCTGCCACGTCCACCGCACGACGAGCCGCCCCGTTCGCCGGATGGCGTCCTCACGTCGTTTCTCGTCGACCACCGTTTCCGACGCGGGCGTGCCGAACTGTCCCGAGTACTTGACCTTGCCGTCGAACTCGCCGATGACCTTGTCGTCCCAGCCGAAGTCGCCGCGGGCAACGAACCTGCCGTCGCCGTCGAGGATGGTCACCTGGAGGTTGGGGAGCGGGAGTCCGACGGCGATCATCGTTGCGCGGCTGAAGGATTCGCCTACGCTTTCGGATCGTGCGTCGGCCATCGAGAGCGCCTGACGCAGTTGTCGGATGCCCTTCATCTTGATGCTCGACGCCACGACGGCCTGGATCTCGGCGTGTGTGATGCCGGAGCGGAGACCACTGTCGAGGCAGCAGACTGCCTGTTCGAACGTCCCCAGGCGGGCCACGTCGGCGACCGTGCGGGCCGGCGTCGTCACCCGGACGTTGTCGACGGACATCACCTGCTCGTCCGGCAGGTTGTCGCGGTGTATGTGGATCTTGTCCCCGGTACGACCGGTCTTGGACGAGGTGAAGTGGACTGTGGTCATGTCCGGTCGGAGGAGGGGGATGCCGTGGAGCGCGGCGGCGGACTCGTGGCTGACCACGCGTCCGTTCCCGCCGACGGCCACGGCGCCGCGGATCTTCAGGCGATAGCGTTCGAGCTCGTCGTCGGGCGCGGGTCCGAGGTGCACCGCACCTCGCCATACGCTCCGCAGCGCGCCAGTCTCCTGACGCAACCGGATCTCGTCCTCGCCGAGACGGGCTGCGAGAGCGGACCGTCGGATCACGTGATTGTCGGGCATGCGCTCGATGGTGAGGCCGCCCCGGTCCGATTGCGGGTGCCTCGGCGTCCCTGTGGAATTCACTCAGACGTTGTCCACAGCCGATTGGCCTCCACAGGGTCGCTACCTCGACCACAGATTCGCTATCTGTGAATAGCGAATCTGTGGGGGAAGTAGCGATTCTGGTGGAAGGGACCTACAGGCCCGGCTTCACCACGTCGCCCCAGCCCTCGACGTCTTCGGGGCGCCGGGGGCTCGGACCGGTGTAGATCGCGGCCGGGCGGACCAGCTTGCCGAGGCGCTTCTGCTCGAGGATGTGCGCACACCAGCCGGCGGTCCGGCCGCAGGTGAACATCGCCGGCATCATATGCGTCGGCACCTCGGCGAAGTCGAGGATGACCGCCGCCCAGAACTCGACGTTGGTCTCGATGGCGCGGTCGGGGCGTCGTTCCCGGAGTTCGGTGAGCGCGGCCTGCTCGAGTGCGGCGGCGATCTCGAAGCGGGGGACGCCCAATTCCTGGGCGGTGCGGCGGAGCACGCGGGCACGCGGGTCCTCCGCGCGGTAGACGCGATGCCCGAAGCCCATGAGCTTCTCCTTGCGGTCGAGGATCCCCTTTACGAGTCCCCGTGCGTCACCGGTGTTCTCGACCTCCTCGATCATCGGCAGCACGCGTGCGGGGGCGCCGCCGTGGAGGGGGCCGGACATGGCGCCGATCGCACCCGACAGCGAGGCCGCGACATCGGCTCCGGTGGAGGCGATCACCCGTGCGGTGAACGTCGACGCGTTCATGCCGTGCTCGGCGGCGCTGACCCAGTAGGCGTCTATCGCGGCGATGTGACGCGGATCGGGGTCGCCCTTCCAGCGGGTCATGAAACGTGCGGTGACGGTGTCGCATTCGTCGATGACGTGCTGGGGGACCGCGGGCTGGTGGATGCCGCGCGCGGACTGCGCCACGTACGACAACGCCATCACCGACGCGCGGGCGAGGTTGTCGCGGGCGGTTTCGTCGTCGATGTCGAGCAGCGGCTGGTAACCCCAGATCGGGGCGAGCATGGCGAGCGCGGCCTGGACGTCGACGCGCACGTCACCGGTGTGGATCGGCAGCGGGAACGGTTCGGCCGGCGGTAGGCCGTCGCCGAACTTGCCGTCGACCAGGAGGGCCCACACGTCGGCGAAGGTCACCTTGTTCTCGACCAGGTCCTCGATGTCGACGCCGCGGTAACGGAGGTTGCCGCCGTTCTTGTCCGGTTCGGCGATGTCGGTCGTGAAGGCCACCACGCCCTCGAGTCCGGCGACGAAATCCTCGGGAACTGTGTTGGCCATGGCAACCCACCTCACTCGACGTCCGTGTCGTGCATCCACGAGGATGCAATCCACGACGAACTGTAGATCAGCACGACGCCCCGCGTGTACCCCGGAGTAACGAGCACGGTCGGAGTAGCGTCAGGAAAGTGCTGGACGAGTCGCGCGACCCCATCGACCTGCCGAACATGCGCGTCGGATACGGCGGCGGCATCCCACCGAACATCGGCGAGGGCGACCGCGCCGCCGGTGCCGACGGCATCCGCGAGAACCTCGACCCGAGCTGGCTGCGCGGCGACCCGCCGTGGCTCGATCTCTTCCACGTCTGGCTCCGCGAAGCCGTCGACGCTCGGATCGCCGAGCCCAACGCGATGGTCCTCGGCACCGCCGACGCCGAGGGCAGGCCGTCGACCCGCACCGTCCTGTGCAAGGGGGTCGACGCGAACGGCGTTGTCTTCTTCACCGGGTACGACTCCGACAAAGGCCGACACCTGGCCGCGAATCCGTATGCCTCGGTGACGTTTCCCTGGATCGCGCTGGAACGGCAGGTGCACTTCCGCGGACCGGTCGAACACGTCAGCGCCCTGGAGATCCAGGCGTACTGGGAGCTTCGACCCCGCGGGTCGCAGCTCTCGGCGGCCGCGTCCGAGCAATCACGGCCCATCGGCAGCCGCGTCGAACTCGAGCAGAAGGCCGCCGAACTCGCCGAGGCCTACGGCGGGTTCGACGAGGGTGCCGAGGTCCCGGTCCCGTCCGATTGGGGTGGGTACCGCATCGTCCCGGTCGAGGTCGAGTTCTGGCAGGGGCGAGCGAACCGCCTGCACAACCGGGTTCGGCTGACCCACGTCGATCACTCCTGGCGGGCCGAACGGCTGCAGCCCTGAGCGTCGACACCCGTTCTGCGGGCCGTCAGCGGTAGTCGAGGCGGTTCGGGTCGAGTCTGGCGATACCGCACTGCGCCTGGGCGAAGATCGGTGCCCGGTACACATGGTGCGCGACGCGTACGCCGTTCACCCAGATCGTGCAGCGGGCATAACCGCCCCACGACGTGATGTTCGCGGCTGTCTGCTGTCGCTGCTTGTGCGAGGTGAAAGTGGTTGTGGTCGACCACAACCGGGTCTTCGGATCGTAGTCGCGCAGGCTCATGCCCACGCGGCCCCCGCGAGGTGACATCCGGTTGTGACCGTCGACCCACCAGAAGCCGTACGCGCTCTGCTGATCCGACGCGACCTGCACCGTGATGCGATCGCCGGCCGTCGGATACCGCGGACCGGCCTGTGCCGTCCCCGGAACCGCGAGGCCGAGTACGACGGCCACCGCGACCGTCACCACCGTCATCCAGCGTCGAACACCCATGTGCATCCCCTTCTCCGAGCCCCGACCAAGGTGCAAGGTGCGCCTCGGGCGGAATGACCATAGCGGAGGGCAGCGACCACGCGACGGCACTGTCCACAGGCGGCCTTGTGGAGTGCCTGCGTGGCCGGACGTCGGCGGGCGGTCCTAGCATCATGGAAATGCCCCGCCTCCTCGCCGACACCGCGCCGCTGCGCAACCAGTACTTCCGGCGACTGTGGCTGGCGAACATCGTCACCGTCATCGGCGCGCAGTTGAGTGTGGTCGCGGTGCCGGCCCAGATCTACGAGGTCACCGGTAGCTCTGCCTACGTCGGACTGACCGGTGTCTTCGGCCTGGTGCCGCTCGTCGTGTTCGGGCTCTGGGGTGGGGCGCTGGCCGACGTCGTCGACCGCCGGACCCTGCTCATCATCACGACCGTCGGCCTCATCGTCTGCAGCGCCCTGTTCTGGGCGCAGGCCGCGGCGGGTGGGCAGAACGTGTGGATCGTGTTGGTGCTCTTCGCCGTTCAGCAGGCGTTCTTCGCCGTGAACCAGCCGACGCGGACGGCGGTGCTACCGCGGCTGCTCGACGCCAAGGACCTGCCCGCCGCGCTGTCGCTGAACATGACGGTCATGCAGGCCGGCGCCATCGCCGGGCCACTCGTCGGCGGCGCCCTGATCCCCGTCCTCGGCTATTCGCTGTTGTATTTCGTGGACACGATCTTCCTGCTGCCGACGCTCATCGCCGTCGCGATGCTGCCGTCGCTGCGGCCGGAGAGCGATGCCGCGCCCAAGGTGGCCGGCCTGCGTTCGGTCCTCGAAGGGCTGCGGTATCTCGCCGGGCACAAGATCCTCCTGGCGTCGTTCCTGGTCGACCTGATCGCCATGATCTTCGGCATGCCGCGGGCGCTCTTCCCGCAGATGGCCCACGAGAACTTCGGCGGCCCCGAGGGCGGCGGCATCGCCTTCGCCCTGCTGTTCACGGCGATCTCCGCGGGAGCCGTCGTCGGTGGGATCTTCTCGGGCTGGGTCGCCCGCGTGCAGCGCCAGGGCCTGGCGGTCATCGTGTGCATCATCATCTGGGGTCTGGCGATCACCGGAACCGGGATCGCGGTGTCGTTCGCCGACGGCACAGCCATGCCGATGCTCCTCGTCGCGGTGGTGTTGCTGATGATCGGCGGTGCGGCCGACATGGCGTCGGCGGCGTTCCGGCAGTCGATCCTGCTCACCGCCGCGACCGACGAGGTCCGCGGCCGACTCCAGGGCGTGTTCATCGTCGTGGTCGCCGGCGGGCCCCGGATCGCCGACGTCGCCCACGGCGCCGCGGCCGCCTCGATCGGGGTCGCCGCCGCGACCGCGTTCGGCGGTATCGCGGTCGTCGTCGCGACCATCATCGCGGCGTTGCTGATCCCCGCCTTCGTGCACTACCGCGCCGGTCAGCGCACCTGAGAACGGGTTCCGCCGACCAGCGCGGTTTCGCGATCGGTGCCACCATGGACGCCATGACCGCCGCCACCACCGGATTCGACGTACCGCTCATCGACATCTCGCCGTACACGCGGAACGGTGACCCGGCCGATCGGGCCGTGGTGGCGGCCAGGTTCGACGACGCGGCGAGTTCGGTCGGCTTCATCCAGGTCGTCGGGCACGAGATCCCCGCCGCCGTCATCGACGAGTTCACCGCCGCCATGGACGTCTTCTTCGCGCTGCCACTGGAGCTGAAGAAGACCTACCGCACGCCGCCGGAGATCAATCGGGGATACGCCCCCCCGAAGTCGGAATCCCTGTCGTTGTCGCTGGGGGTCGAGTCCGCGGCACGCATGAACGACTTCTTCGAGGCCTTCAACGTCGGCGTGGAGGCGACGCAGTACCCGGAACTCGATCTACCCGCCGACCACTACGCGACGAACACGTGGCCGGCCGTCGAGCATTTCCAGGCGGCGGTGTCGGCGTACTTCAACGAGGCACGACGCGTCGCTCACACGCTCACCAGGATCTTCGCCGATGCCCTCGACCTACCCGCCGACTTCTTCGAGGGATTCACCGACCATTCGCTCGACGTGCTCCGGATGAACAACTATGCGCTGCCGCCCGGTGAGATCGAGCTGGACGGCGACCTCACCGGCATGGGGGAGCACACCGACTACGGCATCGTGACCGTGTTGTGGGCCGACCAGGTCAAGGGTCTGCAAGTTCTCGACCAGCACGGTGACTGGCACGACGTGAGTCCCGCCGACGGCGCGTTGCTGATCAACCTGGGTGATCTGATGGCGCGCTGGACCAACGAGCGGTGGATGTCCACCTTGCACCGGGTGAAGCCGCCCGTCGTCGACGGAACGGTGGAGCGGCGTCGTTCGGCTGCCTATTTCCACGACGGCAACCTCGACGCGATGATCTCGACCCTGCCGTCGTGCGTGGGGGCGGGCAGCCGCTATTCGCCGATCACCGTGGGCGAACACATCGGTGCGAAGCTCGCCGGCTCCCGAGCGGGCCGTCCGAACCCGCACGCCCCTCGGGAGGCCGGACGTGTCCGGCAGGCGATGCGCCGAAGCCAGGGGCAGCAGTAGTCGTTCGGGCGTATGTCAGTCCGCGGTGAGCACACCCGGGTACGACGCCCGCCGTGCCGCGGTCACCGGGCAATAGTGCATCGGGTTGCCGCGCTCGCTCTGCGGCGGGAGATTGCGCGTCGGCGTGTGCACGATCGGTGCATCCACGGCGACCTTGCCGTGCACGCGATCCCACGCATCGCGCGGTCGGGGGTGGCGCAGCGCCCGCTTGGGTAGGAGCTTGTGCATCACGAGGTTGATGCCCTGACCCACCAGACGGAATAGACGTTCGTCCTTGTCGGTCCACTCGAGCCCGAGGATCTCGCGGATCGGCTCGTCGTAGAACCCGGTGGTCAGCCACATGAACAGTTTCTGGTTCTGCGGCACCAGGTACCGGTCCCACAGCCACGTCGGGATGAAGCTCAGGAACGGCGGGGGCGGCAGCTGGGTGATGTCGAGGACCGTGCGGACCGATACGTGATCACGAAGCACGTTGCGGCACATCTGGTCCCAATACTCCAGGAAGTCCTCGTAGGTCTCCGGGACGGGACGCATCGAGACGCCGTACTGGGCGTACCAGGCTTTGGACTCCTCGAAGAGCTGCCGCTTCTGGTCCTCGGTGAGGAAGGGTCCGAAGCGTTCGCACAGTCGGACGTTGCCGTACCAGAACGTGGCGTGGGCCCAGTAGAAGACGTCGGGATCCAATGCGTGATAGCGGGACCCGTCCTCCATGGTGCCCTTGACGGCGAGGTGGTAGTCGCGCACCTCTTCCCCCGTCCGGGCACCCGGGATGACGGAATCGAAGACGACGCCGCTGATCGGATACAGGGAGCGCATCAGGCGCTGCCACCGTTCGCCGAAGAAGTCCGAATGGTCCCACACCGCCGCACCCAGCTTGGGATGCATGTTCTGGATCGACCCGGCCCACAAGCCCTGGAACATCCCCGTCCAGGTCCCCCAGATCTGCCAGGTCAGCGAATCCGGGCCAAGGGGTTCGTACCCGTGTGTCGCCGACGACGCCGCGCCGGCCGGGCAGGTGGCCTCGGCCGACGCGGCGTCGACGGGACAGGTGTCCTGGGAAGCGTGCAGAACCTCGGCCATGAGACGAAACGATAGGTTCGTCTCACTCGGGTGTCAACCGAGGTCTACCGAGAGTCACTCCGGATTCTCGTGGGTCACCGCCCGGTACCCGCGCGCTCCGGCGCGGTCGACGGCGGCGCGAACGAGACCGAACACGAGTCCTTGCAGCGCGGCGGCCACGAGAACCTCTGTGTTGCTGCGCTCGAGATCCTTGGGATCGGGCGCCGACTCGTCGTCGGAGATCCGCTTCCAGATCTGCCCGAACACCGCGCCCGCGGCGATACCGCCGAGCACGCTGGTCGCGAGGGACATCGGTTTGTACATCGCCTTCGATACGGCACTCATGACAGCTCCTTGCTCTTGGCTCGACTACAACCGCCCGACGGCGGCCTCTCAGCGACGACGGCCGGTCAGCGACGACGGCGGCGGATCACGATGAACGCGCCCAGCGCCACCACCGCGGCGACGGCCGCACCGATCAACACGGTCTGGTTCTCCTGGGCCTTCACCTGCGCGGTATGCGCGGTTTTCGACGCCGCCTCGTTCACCCGTGCCGGGACATCCAGCTTGGCCGCGAGAGCGTCGACCGTCTCGGCCAGCTCCTCCCGCTGTTGTTCGATCGGCGGCGGATCGTCGGTCGGATTCTGGTCGGGATGTGTCTCACTCATCTACAGGTGCTCCTTCACAGTCGCCACGTCACGCTGGACACTCTCGACGGTTCGCTCCGGTGCCGGGGGCACAGCGGATTTGGCGCGCTTGGCGCCGATCGCCGCGGCGGCCCCGCCGATGACCAGCAGCACGACGCCGACGATCACCGCTGCCAGCCACGCCGGCACGGCGTTCGCCAGTCCGAGCACGGCCGCCGCGACCAGCGTGCCGAGGCCGAACAACACCAGCAGTGTGCCCGCGCCGGAAATCCCCGCACCCACCCCGATGCGGGTGCCCTTACCCTTCATCTCCGCGACGGCGTGCTGCAGTTCGGTCTTCACCAGGGTCGTCGTCTGCTGTTGCAGACGTTCGACGAGTTGCACGGTCGACAAGTCGTTCACAGACGGATCACTCACGCTCGTACCTCCTATCGGGACGCTCGTATGCGTTCCCGCGGCGGTCGAAGGCGAAACATCGTGTCCGCGCGATCAGCACCGACGAAATCGGATCTCCGATCCGGGTACAAGCTGCGCGGCCAGGTCCACCGCGCCCGCGGCGAGGACCGCCACCACGGGGTAGCCGCCGGTGACCGGGTGATCGGCGAGGAAGATCACCGGACGGCCGCTGGGCGGGACCTGGACCGACCCGTGGGCGATCCCCTCCGAGCGGAGCTCGGCGGCGCCGGCGCGATGGGCGAGGAGCGGCTGCGCCGACCCCTCCGCGCGGTCGATCCGCACCCCGACCCGGTTGCTGTCGGACCCGACCAGCCACGTTCCGACGAACAGATCGGACGGCGACTCGAGATGCCCGGCCCGCGGACCCTCGTGGCACTCCAGCACGACGACACGAGGGTGGTCGCGGTCTGCGGGGGCGGACAACGCGGTGGGCCAATCGCTCGCCGCATGGCCCACGGGCAGACGGTCGTCCGTGCCGAGAGGTGGCGGTCCGAGCCCGGACAGCGTATCGGTCGCCCGGGAACCCAGTACGGGCTCGACGTCGATCCCACCCCGCACGGCGATGTAGTTGCGCAACCCCCAACCGGGGGTGTCGAGGGCCAGCTCGTCACCGGCGCGCAGCACCAGTGCCGCGGCGAGCCCCGCGGGGACCCCGTTGTGGCGCACCACGGTATCCGCCCCGGTGACCGCGACCAGGGCGTCGGCGTCGACGCGTGCCCGGAACCCGCCCAGCGTCGTCTCGACGACTGCCGCCCACTCCGCGTTGCCCACAAGGCGATTGGCCAGCGCGAGGGCCCCACGATCAGCACCGCCGGAACCGGGGACACCGAGATCGGCGTAGCCCGGTCGGCCGTGGTCCTGAACAGTCGCGAGGGGTCCCGTCGCGAGAACAGTCAGCGCGGTCATGTGCCGTCGCGTCCGGCGTCGACGAAGCGGACCACCCGGCCCGCAGCGAGCCGGGCGGGGGGATCGGCACCGGCATCCCACAGCCGAACATCGGTGCGGCCCAGCAACTGCCAACCGCCGGGACTCGACCTCGGGTACACCGCGCTGTACCCGGCGGCAATCGCGACCGACCCCTCCGGAACATTCGTGCGGGCCTCCCGGCGTCGGCCGACGGCGTCGAACGGATGCGCTGCCTCGTCGTCGGCGACGAGATACCCGAAACCCGGTGCGAAGCCCATGAACTGGACGCGCCATCGGGTGCGACAGTGCAGCCCGATCACCTCGTCGGTCGTCATCTCCAGTGCCGCAGCGACATCCGGGAGGTCGGCACCGTCGTAGACGACCGGGATGACGATCTCGTCGGTGCTGTGGATGTCGGGATCGCCCGCGCGCTTCCGACGCCGGAGCGCCCGGCGGACACCGAGTTCGTCCAGCCCGCGGCCGGGACGGGCCTGGACCAGGACGGTGTGCGCGCTGGGCACGAGGTCGGTGACCTCGGGGAGTTCACCACCCCGGATCGCTTCGCGGAGCGCCGCGACCGCGCTGAGTACCGCGGCCGACGGGGAGTCGTCGGCCGAGAAGTCGAGGACCACCGCATCGGGGCCCGCCGGCAGCTCGTGCATCCAACGAACTTACCCCGCGCGACACGGTGTCCCACCGATTGAACTCGGGCGGAGGGGACTGCGTCCGGTGGCAGACTCGGAGAGGACGGGCGCGGGATGGCCGACGCGGAACGTGAGGAGAGACAGTGAGAGAGATCGTCGTCTGCGGTGAGGCGCTCGTCGATGTCGTACAGCAGGGCGGTGGCCGGCACGACACGACCGCCGGCGGTCTGGCGCCGTTGCAGCCCGCCCTCGGTGGTGGCCCGTTCAATGTGGCAATCACGCTGGGACGGTTGGGGAGTGCGGTCTCACTGCTGTCCGCGGTGTCCACCGACACCTACGGCGATGCGGTCCTCGACGCACTCCGGGCCGCCGGCGTGGGAACCGCGTTGGTCCAGCGTCGTGACGAGCCCACCTCGTTGGCCCTGGCGACCATCGCCGACGACGGTTCGGCGCACTACTCCTTCTACGTGGAGGGCACGGCAGATCGCGCGATCGACGATCCCGGCGCACTGCCGCCGACCGTCGCGGCGGTGACCTTCGGGACCCTCTCGCTGGTCCTGGAACCCGGTGCCACCGTGTACGAGAACCTGATGCGCAGATGCCGGGCCGAGGGCCGAGTCGTGGTGCTGGACCCGAACATCCGGCCCGCGGTCATCGCCGACCCCGAGGCCTATCGACGGCGCTTCCGGAGCTGGATGTCGTCGGTGGACGTGGTCAAACTGTCCGACGAGGACGCGGCCTGGCTCAACAAGGGGTCCGCGGGGAGTTCGACGACAGACTGGCTGGCCGACGGCGTCGCCGCGGTGGTCACCACAGCGGGAGCCGCGGGCATCACCGTTCGCACCGCGGCCGGTGAGGTGACCGCACCGGCTCCGGCCGTCGATGTCGTCGACACGATCGGCGCCGGGGACAGCGTGCTCGGGGGCCTCGTCAATCACCTGGACCGGCGTGGTCGACTCACGCCCGGAGCAGTGCGATCCCTGACCCTCCAGCAGTGGCGGGAAGCGGCTGAATTCGCAGCTCACGTGGCTGCGGTGACGGTCTCGAGGCCCGGCGCCGACCCTCCGTGGGCGGGCGAGCTGAGAAGCGACTAGGTTGTACCTGTGTGTCCTACCCGGTCACTGTAAAAATCTCTGATCTGAATAAGGGGTTCGTGTGTCTGCTGAAACAGTCCCAGCCGACCAGGCGTCCGACACGGCCTCAGCGACCTTCACCTACCCCGGTGGACAGCTGGAGCTCCCGATCCTGAAGGCCACCGAGGGCACCGACTCGGTCGCGCTCGGCAAATTCCTGGCCGAGACCAATCTGACCACCTTCGACGGTGGCTTCGTGAACACCGCGTCGACCAAGTCGGCCATCACCTACATCGACGGTGACGCCGGCATCCTGCGCTACCGCGGAATCCCGATCGACCAGCTGGCCGAGAAGTCGACCTTCATCGAGGTGAGCTACCTGCTCATCTACGGGGAGCTCCCGACTCCGTCGCAGCTCGAGGACTTCACCACCAAGATCCAGCGCCACACCCTCCTGCACGAGGACCTCAAGCGCTTCTTCGACGGATTCCCCCGCAACGCTCACCCGATGCCGGTGCTCTCGAGCGCGGTCAACGCTCTGTCGGCCTACTACCAGGACTCGCTCGATCCCAAGGACGACGAGCAGGTCGAGCTGTCGACGATCCGCCTCCTCGCGAAGCTGCCGACCATCGCGGCGTACGCGTACAAGAAGTCGGCGGGACAGCCGTTCCTGTATCCCGACAACTCGCTGAGCCTCGTCGAGAACTTCCTGCGGATGACCTTCGGCTTCCCCGCGGAGCCCTACGAGGTCAACCCCGAGGTCGCCAAGGCCCTCGACATGCTGTTCATCCTGCATGCCGATCACGAGCAGAACTGTTCCACCTCGACCGTCCGCCTGGTGGGCTCGTCGCAGGCCAACCTGTTCACGTCGATCTCCGGCGGCATCAACGCGCTCTGGGGCCCGCTGCACGGCGGCGCCAACCAGGCCGTGCTCGAGATGCTCGACGACATCCGGGCCGACGGTGGCGACACCAAGGACTTCATGAAGCGGGTGAAGAACAAGGAGGCCGGCGTCAAGCTGATGGGCTTCGGTCACCGCGTCTACAAGAACTACGACCCGCGCGCCGCCATCGTGAAGAAGACCGCCGACACGATCCTGGAATCGCTTGGCGTGCAGGACGACCTGCTCGACATCGCCAAGGGTCTCGAAGAGGTCGCCCTCAACGACGACTACTTCATCGAGCGCAAGCTGTACCCGAACGTGGATTTCTACACCGGTGTCATCTACCGTGCGATGGGCTTCCCGACGCGCATGTTCACCGTGCTGTTCGCGCTGGGACGCCTGCCGGGATGGATCGCGCACTGGCGCGAGATGCACGAGGACCCGACCACCAAGATCGGCCGTCCGCGTCAGCTCTACACCGGCTACACCGAACGCGACTACGTGCAGATGGGCGATCGCTGAGCGACCGTTCCGACGCACCGCCTGACCGCCGAACACCCGACTCAAAGGAGAGTCCAGTGACCAGCACCGAGAAGCCAGTGGTCGAGTTCCAGGCGGGACCCCCGCCGACCGACCTCACCATCTCCGACCTCATCGTCGGCGAGGGCGAGGAAGCCGCTCGCGGCGGCATCGTCGACGTCCACTACGTCGGGGTCGACTACGAGACGGGCGAAGAGTTCGATTCGTCGTGGGATCGCGGCCAGTCGGCCAACTTCCCGCTGGACCGGTTGATCCCGGGCTGGCAGGAAGGCATCCCCGGGATGAAGGTCGGCGGACGCCGCCAGCTGACGGTTCCGCCCGAGCTGGCCTACGGCTCGGCCGGTGCCGGACACCGTCTCTCGGGACGGACCCTCGTGTTCGTCATCGACCTGCTCGGAGTGGGCTGACGTCCGCCACCGAACTGGTCTGGCTCAGGCGCGATCTACGCCTGAGTGACCTCCCGCCGCTCGCCGCGGCCGCCTCGAGGACCGATTCGTCGGTCCTCGTGTGCTTCGTGGTGGACCCGCGGCTGGAGAAGTCCGCGGGCGAGCGGCGGCTCGCGTTCCTGTTCGACTCCCTGCGGGAACTGGACGACAAGCTCGACGGCAAGCTGCTCGTCGTGCGGGGCCGACCCGAGGTCGAGATCCCGAAGCTGGCCCGGGCGGTCGACGCCGAACGGGTGCACATCTCCGAGGACTTCGCCCCGTTCGGCCGCCGACGCGACGAGGCCGTCGCCGACGCGCTCGGCGACATCGAGCTCGTGGCCACCGGGTCGCCGTACCTCGTCTCACCCGGTCGTGTCACCAAAGACGACGGCGAGCCGTACAAGGTCTTCACCCCGTACTTCAAGCGGTGGCGTGACCACGGCTGGCGTGCGCCCGCCGACTCGTCGGTGCCTGCGAAGAAGATCGTCGATCCGTCCGAGCTGACGAAGACCGGGCGCATCAAGATACCGAAGTCGCCGACCGGGTTGTCGTTGCCCGCCGGTGAGGACGCGGCGCTCGAGCGGTGGGCCGAGTACGTCGACGACGGTCTCGCCGACTACGACTCCGGCCGCAACGATCCCGCGGGTGACAGCACCAGCCGGATGTCGGCGTATCTCAAGTACGGCAACATCCATCCCCGCACGATGGCCGCCGATCTCGGCAAGTCTGGTTCTGCTCCCCGAGGTGCGAAGGAGCGCAGCGACGGAGCCTCGAGGGGGCCGCAAGCGTATCTACGCGAACTCGCCTTCCGCGACTTCTACGCCGACGTGCTGTTCCACTGGCCACATAGCTTGTGGCACAACTGGAATCGACAGTTCGACGGCATCGACCTCGACACCGACAAGAAGGCCTACGAGCGTTTCGACGCATGGAAGGCAGGGCGTACCGGTTTTCCGCTCGTCGACGCCGGGATGCGTCAGCTCGCGGAGACCGGGTACATGCACAATCGGGTGCGCATGGTGACCGCGTCCTTCCTCGTCAAGGACCTGCACCTGCCGTGGTGGTGGGGAGCGGAATGGTTCCTCGAGCAGCTCATCGACGGTGACATGGCGTCGAACAACCACGGCTGGCAGTGGGCCGCCGGTACGGGAACCGATGCGGCGCCGTACTTCCGGGTGTTCAACCCCGAGGCGCAGGCCAAGAAGTTCGATCCCGACGGCGAGTACGTCCGACGCTGGGTCGGTGACGTCGAAGCCGACGACTATCCCGAGCCGATGGTCGATCACAAGGCCGAGCGTGAGGAAGCGCTCCGCCGTTTCGGCCAGATCTAGCTGATCTCAGAGGACGAGTCCGTCAGAATGGTGGCGGGTTCTCGAGGAAGTCGCGACGGTCGGCTTCGAGTTCGGCCTCGCGTCGTTTCTTGTTGCGGGCGCGTTCTTGTCGCCGGCGGGCCAGTTTGGCGTCCAGTCGGCTGTGTGTGCGCTCTGGGTTGTCGGTGGTGATCACCCGCGGGGTGGGTGGGGCTTGGGCGGGTTGGTCGAACCGGATACGCCGCAGGTTCGGGAAGGTGTCTTCGAGGGTTTCGGCGTCGCCGGGCAGGGTGACCCCTTCGGGGGTCTCGTATTCGGTGACCAGGCGTCCGTCGTCGTCGCGGTATTGCACATCGACCCAGTCCCCGTGGGTTTTGAACAGGTGACTAGGTCGGCATTTGGCGTTGAGGTTCTCACTCGACGTCGCCCCACCGCGGGCGGGGTCGGTGTGGTCGTATTCGGTGACGTGGTCGAGATCGCACGCGAATGCTGAACGGGTGCAGCCGGGTTCGGTGCAGTAGCCGTCCCGCACTCGCACGAAATCAGCACACGACGTGGTGGGCCGGTACCCGTTGCCGGGATGGGTGGCCGGATACACCACTGCTACGCCCGAGGCGAGGCCACCGGTCCCGCCGACATCACCGGGTTCGGCTGCCTCGACATCAGTGCCGCCGTGGACAGTCGACTCGACTGTGTTAGCCGGCGCGGGGCGATGGGCAGTTCGCTGTGCTGCATCGTCGGCGGTATCGGCGGTATCGGCGGTGTCGGCGACGTAGGTGGGTTGGGTGCGGGCGGGGGTGACCGGGGTGAGGGTGGCGTCGGGGCGGGCGGCGAGGTCACGGACGTGTTCGTCGCTGATGATGCCGTGTTCGTCGAGGAATCCGACCCCGGGTGCTCCGGCGAGGGTGGCGGCGTCGGTGACGACATGGATCACGACTTCGGCGCGGACGGCGTCGAGGACGCTTTGCGGGTCGGGGATGTCGGCGGTGCACTCCTGCTCGTTGTCGTCGCATTGGCACTCGAATGGCGTGCGGGTCAGCAGGGCGAACATCGCATCGGATCGTCGTATCCCTTGGGTGCGGCCGTCTCGTTTGCAGACGGAGTCGGCGAGGATGGCGACGGCTTTGGCCGAGATCCGCACGTTTTCCGCTGACATGACGGCGGTGAGTTCGGCGGTGCCGTCGGGCAGTTCGTGGGTCCATACCCCACGTTGGTCCATGGCGTCTTTGCGGCGTTGGCGTACCGCGTCGGGGTCGTGGCGGAAGACCAGGCGGTCGACCATGTCGCGCAGGCGGGCCCGATCCCACACACCTGTGCGGCGGCGCACCGTGTCGGCGATCTCGGCATCCAACGCGGGGGTGATCGGGTCATCGGTGGGGATCAGTTCGGTGCGGGAGATGACCAACCGGATCTGCCACTGCGACAAGACCCCGTCACGCAGCGTGTCCGCTACCTCGGGGAGCCGATCCCGTAGTGCGATGGCCTCGTCGATCAGGGTCTCGGCATGCCGGCGGGACACCCCGGCTTGGCGGGCGATGCGGGCCGCGCAGTCAGCCTGGCCGTCCATGACGAACCCGGACGCGCTGGTGGTGATCAGGCGGTCGGTCATCGCCGCGATCGTCTGATAGCGGTGCCAGGCGAGGTAGGACTCGCCGCGCCGGGTGGCGTCGAGGCCGGCCATCAACATGACCATGTCGGTCTCGGCCGTGTGGGCAGGATCGACCCCGGCGACGAACTCGCCCGGTAGATCGGTCCACACCCGCACAACGCCCCCCGACGCCTACTCTGCCACCCGCCCCGAGCTGGGTGATCTGATACGAACAATGTAAACCCGACCACCGACAAACCCGGGTGAGTCTCCACAGCAGACGACGTCGTCGTAGACGAAATGGTCTCTGGGCGTTGCGGTATGGTGCCGTCCGGGCTGGCGCCGGTTGAGATCGTCGGGTCGCCAGGTGGTTTCGACACGGCGACTCGCCTAGCGGCTCGTTGCCGGCTCAACCAGCGGGGGTGGGCGACTCGCCTAGCGGCTCGTTGCCGGCTCAACCAGCGGAGGGCGCGGCGAAGGGTCCTGCCACGCATCGCAACAGGACCCTTCGTGACGCTCACAAGCTCGCTCCTCAGCTCAGGGGTCGGAGGGTGACGCTCGCAAGCTCGCTCCTCAGGCTCAGCGGGCGAGCTTGAGTACCTCGCCCCAGCCGATCCGCGAGCCGGTGCGCAGGATGGACCGCTGGTAGATCCGCGCGGCGATCCAGGTGGCCGCAGCACAGGCGGCGCCCATCAGGCCGAAGGTGACGATGATCTGGACGGCATCGGTGTCGCCGGTCGCGATGCGCATCGGCATGAGCGCCGCGCTGAACGGCGGTATCCAGCTGAGCACCTCGATCAACGTCGAATCCATCGCCTGCACACCGAAGATGCCGGAGTACAGCACCGCCACCGCGAGGAATGTCAGCGGCGCGGACGACGAGTTCAGCTCCTCCTGCCGGGAGACGATGGCCCCGGTTGCCGCGTAGAGCGAGGAGAAGAACAGGAAGCCGAGCAGGAACCAGGCGATCACCGCCGCGAACATCCCGATGGCGGCGCCCGGAAGGGTGAGGATTCCGGTCGCGGTGCCCGCGATCAGCGCGGTGGCACCGAGCAGCACCACCTGCCCGAGGGCGACCACACCGATGCCGATGATCTTGCCCCACAGCAGATGCAGCGGCTTGATGGTCGCCAGGAGCAGTTCCACGACGCGCGATGTCTTCTCCTCGACGACGCCGACGGCGACCATCGTGCCGCCCATCATGATCGCGGTGACGAGCAGCACCACGCCGACCATCGCGATGAGCAGGCGCTGTCCCTCGTCGGGGTTGTCCGGTTCGGTCTGCGAGACCGAGATGTCCACGGTCGGCAGGGTGGCGGCATCGACACCGCGTTCGGCCAGTGCCGCAGAGAGATTCGCCTGCGACACCGCGGTGCGGATCGGGCCCTCCACAGCCGGTTCGAGGCTGTCCTTGGTGATGATCACATATGATCCCGGCGTCTCTCCGGGCACCAGCGCGGCCTTCACGTCGCCGCTGTTGACCCGATCGCGTGCCTGTTCGACGGTGTCGGCCGGCTCGGTGGCGATCGTCGTGCCGGAGGCCTCACCGACGGAGACGATGGATTCGGTGACGGCGGCCGGCTGACCCACGACGGCGACCTTCTCGACGTCGTCGCCGCCGGAGAACAGGTTGATGATGATGGAACCGGCGACGATCACGATCATGAGCAGCGCGGTACTGACGACGAAGGACTTCGTCTTGGCGCGCGTGGTGATCTCACGGCCGGCGACGAGCCGGATCGCCTGTGCGGCAGATGCTCTCGGATCAGAACCGGTGGTGGACACCGGGGTGTCGGGTAGCGTGGTCATGCGGAAACCACCTCTCGGAACAGGTCGGTCAGGGACGGGGTCGAGGTCGCGAACCGGTGCACCGGCCCGTTCTGGAGGGCGGTCGCCAGGATCAGCTGATCGTCGGCGATCTCAGGGTCGATCAGCAGGCGGGTCGTCTCGCCGTAGTCGACGCCGCGGACACCGGGCAGGGAGTCGGCCCACGCGACATCGGCACGCGGCCCGGTGATCTCGAGGGTGATGCCCTCGCGCGCACGCAGGTCGTCGACCGTGCCGAGGGCGCGCATCTCACCGCGCGCGATGATGCCGACACGGTTGCAGAGCCGCTGCACGAGGTCGAGTTGGTGCGAGGAGAAGATCACCGGGATGCCCTCGGCTGCCTTCTCTTTGAGCACATCGCTCATCACGTCGACGGCGACGGGGTCCAGGCCGGAGAACGGCTCGTCGAGCACCAGGACGCTGGGGTCGTGGACCAGGGCGGCGGCGAGCTGGACCCGCTGCTGGTTGCCGAGGCTCAGGTCGGCGACGTTGTCGTCGTAGCGGGCGCCCACACCGAGGCGGTCGGTCCAGCGTTGTACGGAATCCTGCGCCTCGGCCGCCGACATCCCGTGCAGCCGGGCGAGAAAGGTGAGCTGTTCGCCGACCTTCATCTTGGGGTACAGACCGCGCTCCTCGGGCATGTACCCGATCCGTCGACGCAGGTCGAGGTCGATGGGCTGTGTGCCCAGGCGAACCTCGCCGGCATCGGCGGCCAGCACGCCGAGGATGATGCGCATGGTGGTGGACTTGCCGGCGCCGTTGCTGCCGACGAACCCGAAGATCTCACCCGGGTCGACGGAAAAGGTCATGTCGCGCAGCGCGATGAGGTCTCCATAGCGTTTGTGGAGCCCGTCGACGATCAGTGGTGCGGTCATTGCGCACTCTCCTCACTGGGGATGGTGGTCGGGTCGGATGTCGATGACGCGAAGTCCTCGGGATCGGGATCGGCCATCCACCAGGCGGTGAGCATGGTCGGAACGCAGATCGCGGCCAGGACGAGCGTGATGAGCAGGATGGCCGATCCGTAGACCGCCTGGCCGGACACCTGGTCGTCGAAACTGAGGACGACCAGCACCGCGTACGGGATGAACATCAGGCTGTACAGAACGGTGAAACCGATGGAACGCGCCGAATTGCGTTGCGCCACCTGGATCTCATCGAGAGCGGTGACCGGCGTGTCGGCGATCGACCCGGTGACGATCCGCGTCAGGTACAGGGTCGTGATGATGCCGGCGAGTCCGATCAGGAAGGGCACCAGAAAGATACCGGTGTCGAAGAACGCGAGAATCGAGCTGAGGATCAGCAGGATGGCGAAGAACGCCTGCACGAGCACGAGTCGTCGATAGGTTCGCCGGGTGCGCCACGAGGTGAGGCGGTGTGCGTTCTTGTCGTTGAACTCCTGGTGCCGGCGGCCCCGCCACTCCTCGTAGCGGCGCCAGAGGGCGGGTGTGGCCTCCTCGGGGATGGCCGAATTGGGGTCGTTCATCGTTCACCTCCGGACTCGTCGGTGTGGGTGGCTGGGTGCAGTTCTTGACGGGGCGACGATTGGCGCCGGTACAGCGCCGACGACATCGCCTCGAACTCGTGCCGGCTGAACACCGCCTCCACCGGTAAATCGAAGACGTCGCAGATGCGGAACGCCAGGTCGAGGCTGGGGTAGTTGTCGCCGCGCTCGAGTGCGCCCACCGATTGGACGTTGATGCCGACGACTGCGGCGAGTTCGGCCCGCGACATCCGACGCTCCGCCCGCAGCACGCCGATGCGGTTGTAGATGGGGAGCTTTTCCCCACGGCGTATTGGACTCACCTGACTCAGTGTTGTGAAAACACAACACCTTGTCAAGTGGTGGCAACTACTTCGCGCCCCCGTGGGAACGTGAGGGCGCCCCGAGCAGCTCGGCCGCGACCCGTGCCGCCTCCCGCCCGGCGCGATTGGCCCCGATCGTCGAGGCCGACGGGCCGTAGCCGAGCAGTTGGATCCGGGGATCGGCGTCGACGACCGTTGCGAGGCGGCCGGACATCGTGATGCCGCCACCCGGCGCGCGCAGGCGTAACGGGGCGAGATGGTCGATGGCGCTGCGAAAACCGGTGTTCCAGAAGATGACGTCGACATCCAGGTGCTCCGGGACGTCCGGGTGATCGGGGGAGTCGCCGGATGGTCCGTCGCAGTCCCAGCACACCCCGGTCTCGGTGATCCGTGTGAACATCGGACGCCACGCGAGGATTTCGTCGCGCTGCGCGGCCGCGATCGCGGGGGTGAGTGCCAGCCCGGTCACCGACACCACCGAGGTGGGCGGGAGCCCGGCGCGCACCCGCCGTTCGACGCGGGCGACGGCCTCGCGCCCCTGCTCGGGGGTGAACGGTTCCGGGTTGAAGACGGGCTCGCGCCGGGAACACCAGAACGTCTCGCTGCCGGGCGCCTCCCGGGCGATCTCGATCAGCAATTGGATGGCGGAGATGCCCGCGCCGACGACCAGGACCCGCTTGCCCTCGAACTCCGCGGGCGATGTGTAGTCGTGCGTGTGCAGCTGCCGGCCGCGGAAATCGGCGGCCCCGGGGATATGTGGGATGAACGGACGGTCCCAGGTGCCGGTGGCGTTGACGATGAGCTTCGAGGTGACCGACCCGCCGTCGCCCAGCTCGGCGCGGAAGCCGTCGTCCTCGCGGCGCACGGCGCGCACGTGCACGGGTCGATGCACGGTCAGGCCGAACTTCTCCTCGTACCGCCCGAAGTACTCGGGGACGGCGGTGGCCGCCGGGAGCTCGTCACAGTCCAGGCCGAGAGCCTCGACGAGGCCCCACCCCGGCAGGTCGTGGACGCGGTTGGCGGTGGCGAGGGTGAGCGTCGGCCACCGGAACTGCCAGGCCCCGCCGGGCCCGGGGGCGTGGTCGAGCATCTGGTAGCGAGCGCCGAGGCCGAACCGCTCGAGAAAATAGGCCGCCGACAGTGCGGCCTGTCCGCCGCCGATGATCAACACATCCGAGTGCGGTGCGGGCGCTGCGCCGGCCGGGGAGATCTGCACGTCCCCACCTTGTCACGACGTGTCGAATGGGTGCGGTGGGTAGGTTGGGGCCCATGATTCACTCCACCACCGACGGGGCGGTCGTCACGATCGAGCTGGACCGGGCCGACAAGCGCAACGCCCTGAACGACGAGATGCTCGCCGGCCTGTCCGATGCGTTCGACGCCGCCCTCGGGTCCGGCGCACGCGCCATCGTGGTGACCGGGCGGGGGCCGGTGTTCAGTGCCGGCGCCGACCTGTCCGGTCCCGTGTACGAGAAGGGCTTTCTCGACACCCTCGTCGGGACCCTGAAAAAGATCGAGTCATCCCCGGTGCCCGTGCTCGCGGCGCTGAACGGCTCCGCGATCGGCGCAGGATTGCAGCTGGCGATGGCCGCCGACCTCCGGGTGATGGCACCGGATGCGATCGCGGGCATACCGGCGGCGAAACTCGGTGTCGCCGTTGACGAATGGACCATCCGACGCCTGGTGTCGCTGGTGGGGGCGGGGCAGGCCCGGGGGATGCTGATCGGGTGCGATCCGCTGACCGCCGACCGTGCGCACGCACTCGGGTTCGCCAACCGCATCGGCGACCTCGCCGACGCGCAGCACTGGGCGGACACGATCGCCGGCCTCGCCCCGTTGACGCTGCAGCATTACAAGCTCGTCCTGAACGGCGACGGTGCGCGCGACGCCGCGCCCGAGGATCGGGCGGCGGCGATGATGCGTGCGTGGGAGAGCGACGACCTGCGGGAGGGCCGCGCGGCCCGGGCCGAGAAGCGTCCGCCGCGGTTCACCGGGTCCTGACCCGGAGGTCGACGCTACCGGCGGTGGATCGGTCCGTCGCCGGCGTGCAGCGGTGCGCCGGTGGCGCCGTGCCGCTCGGCGATGAGTTGTGCCGCGATTGCGACTGCGACCTCGCCCGGGGTGTGTCCGCCGAGATCGAGGCCCAGGGGTGAGCGCAGCCGGTCGAGTCGGATGTCGTCGACTCCCGCCTCGCGGAGGCGTTGGTCGCGATCGGCGACCGTCCGCCGCGACCCGAGTGCACCGACGAAGCCGAGTTGCCGGCAGCCGAGTGCCACCTGCAGGGTCGGGACGTCGAACTTCGGGTCGTGCGTCATCACGCAGACCGCGGTCGACGGACCGACCAGGCCGTCCCGGATCTGTTCCGCCAGATAGCGATCCGGCCAGGAGACGACGACCTCGTCGGCGTCGGGGAAGCGTTCGGGGGTGGCGAACACCGGTCGTGCGTCGACGACCGTCACCCGCATGCCGAGACCGGCCCCAACAGAACTGAGTGCACGCACGAAGTCGTTGGCGCCGACCAGGATCAACCGGGCCGGCGGCCCGAAGGTCTGCACGAAGGTCCGGGGACGTTCGTCGGACGGGGCATCGCAGTCGTCGACGCCGATGAGGCCGGTCCGGCCGGTGGCGAGGAGATCGGCGACGTCGCGGTCGAGGCGGCGCCACGGCTGCTGTGAGGCGGCGGTGGCGAAGTACCAGTCGGTCTCGTCGGTGAGGGTCGTGGCCCACGAGACGGGTTCGCCGGCGTCGATCGCCGCCGCGAGTCGGTCGAGCTGGCCGCGCCGACCGCTGCTCGGTGCGACACGTTCGACGAGAACCTCGATCTGCCCGCCGCAGGTCAGACCCGGCGCGGGACTGTCGGGATCGTCGACGCCGTACTGTTCGACGATCGCGACCCCGTCGGTGAGGACGTCGCGGGCGGTGTGCACGAGAGCTGATTCGACGCAGCCACCGGAGACCGAACCGATCACGGTGTCGTCCTCGGTCACGATCATGGCCGCGCCGAGCTCGCGGGGTGCCGATCCCGACGCGCCGACGACCCGGCAGAGTGCGACCGGACGCGCGTCGTCGCCGTCGAGAAGTTCGGTCAGGGACCGCAGGACGTCGCGCATGTTCTCCAGTGGACCAGATCTCCCCGACTGCGGCCACGTGGGCGGCGGCCGGCCGACGTCACGACTTCTCGATGATCCCGGGGGCGCTGGCCGAACCCGCCGCACGGTAGCCGAACATGCGGCTGAGATCGGCGGCCGCAGAGACGACGGTCGCGGTCAGCTCCTCCGTGTCGTCCGGGTCGAGCCGATAGCGCGGGCCGGAGACGCTCAGGGCCCACACGATGGTGCCCGTGTGATCGCGTACCGGTGCGGCAATCGCCACCAGGCCGACCTCGAGTTCCTCCACCGCCATCGCCCAACCCCGGCGCTCGACCTCGCGCAGGTCGGCGACGAGGTCGTCGATGTCGACGACCGTGTGGTCGGTGAACCTGGTCAACCCGCCCGCGAAGGTCTCGCGCACCTCGTCTTCGGACAGACCGGCGAGCAGGACCTTCCCCGAGGACGTCGCGTGAGCGGGGGAGGCCTGGCCCACCCAGGTGCGGAGGGCGACCGCGGACGGCCCTTTGGCCTCGACGACGTTGATGGCCTGCGACTCGGCGAGGACGGCGAGATTGGTGGTCTCACCGGTCTGCGCGGCCAGCGCGTCACAGGTGTCCTGCCCACATCTGGTCATGTCGAGGGTTGCCATCGTCGACCCGGCGAGGCGGACCACCGTGAGGCCGATCCGGTACTTGCGACCGTCCGGTACCTGCTCGACGAAACCGCGTGCCTCGAGTGACGAGACGATTCGGGAGACGGTGGATTTGTGGACGCCGAGCTCGACGGCGAGTTCGGTGATGCCGGCCGACCCGGCGGACCCGATGAGCTCCAACACCTGCAGTGCCCGATCGACCGCGCCCCCCGGACGTTCGGTCTCCGCACTCTGCTCAGTCATCGCAGCGCCCAGGGTACCGGTCGGGGCGGGTGGGACCGGAACCGCGTCGCGAACCGCGGCAAGCCGTCCCGGGCGGGTCACGGGCGTCGGTGGGTACCCGGAACCGCTCATCTCCGGATCCGGGTCATCTGAGGATCGACCACCGGGTCGGCGATGACGACGGCCGTGTGATGGGTGGTCTGGTAGGCGACGTCGACCGAGGTGTCGTCGGGGAGGTCGGCGGGCAACCAGGCGTAGGCCAGGCACGCGCCGACCGTCGCCGACCACCCGGCGCTGGTGACGTAGCCGACGACCCGGCCGCCCATCGATACCGGCTCCTTGCCCAGGACGACCGCCGCCGGATCGGTGAAACGCAGGGTGCGCAGCGTGTTCGGCGCATCACGCTCGGCCAGGGCGGCGCGGCCGAGGAAGTCGTCCGCGGTCTTGCGGATGGCGAAACCGAGCCCGGCAGCAGCGGGCGTGTGCTCGGTGGTCATGTCGGAACCGGCCGCCCGGTAACCCTTCTCGATCCGCAGGCTGTTGAAGGCGATCCGGCCGGCCGCGATGATGCCGTGGGGATCGCCCGCCGCTGCCACCGCGTCCCACAGCGCCGGTCCGTCGGCCGCGGAAGTGTAGATCTCCCAACCGAGTTCGCCCACGTACGAGACACGCATCAGGGTCACCGGGATTCGGGCGACGGTGGTGGTGAGCGCACGGAAGTAGCGGAGGCCGTCGTTGGTGAGGTCGGCCGGCGTGAGCGGTGCCAGCACGTCGCGCGCCAGCGGGCCCCAGAGACCGAGACAGCAGGTGGCCGTGGTGATGTCGCGCAGGACGACCGAGCCGTCCGCCGGGAGGTGCCGGCTGATCCAGTCGAAGTCCAGCGGACCGTTGGCGCCCACCTGGAACACGTCGTCGGCGAGCCGGGCGACGGTCAGATCCGAACGGATGCCGCCCTTCTCGTCGAGCATCAGCGTGTAGGTCACCGAGCCGACGGACTTGTCCATCTTGTTGGTGGTGAGGTGTTGGAGAAGGGCGAGCGCACCCGGACCCGACAGCTCGAACCGGGTCAGCGGGGTCATGTCGTACATCGCGACGTGGCTGCGGGTGTGCGCCGCCTCGGCGACGGAGACAGGCGACCAGTGCCGGGCCGACCAGCTGTCGCGCTCCGGTATGACGAGCCCGTCGGCGAGCTTCTGATCGAGCAGCGGACGGTTGGCCTCGTACCAGGCGGGTCGTTCCCAGAGCCCGCTCTCCCAGAACTCGGCGCCGAGTGCGGCCTCGCGGTCGTGGAACGGGCTGAGACGAACGTTGCGCGGGGCCTTGCGCTGATCGTGCGGGTGGATGATGTCGTAGACCTCCACGAAGGCCTGCGAACTCGTGGTGAGGATGAAGTCGTCGGTGAGTGCGTCGTCTTCGAAGCGGTACAGGTCGGTCTCGTGGACGTCGACACCGGGAGTGCCGTCGATCATCCACTCCGCCATCGTCTTCGCGACGCCCGCCGAGTGGGTGACCCACACGGACTCGGCGACCCAGAAGCCGGCGAGGTCGCGGTGTTCGCCCATGACCGAATGGCCGTCGGGGGTGAACGAGAAGATCCCGTTGAAGCCCTCCTCGACCTTGCCGTTGCCGAGTTCGGGTAGCAGGGCCACCGAGTGCTGCCACGCGTCGTCGAAGTCCTCCGGGGTGAACATGAGCTTGGAGGGCATGTCCGCCAACGTGATCGCGGTGTCGTGGTCCAGATCGCCCACGTCCGAGGGCATCGGCCGGTGACCGTAATAGCCGATGCCGATCCGGTCGCCGTGTTCGCGGTAGTACAGGTCGCGGTCCTGGTGGCGCAGGATCGGCAACGTCGCCTCGGCCAAAGCGGAGTTGACGCCCCTGCGAGAGGCGACGGGGGTGGTGATCGCGTATTGATGGGCCATCGGTACCAACGGGATGGTCAGTCCCACCCGGCGGCCGAATTCGCGGCCCCAGAAACCGGTGCAGCACACCACGATGTCGGCGTCGACGACTCCGGTCGAGGTGCGCACCCCGCGCACCTCGCCGTTGGCCTCGACCACGTCGATGACCTCTTGTCCGCCACGGAACTCGGCGCCGCGCGCCATCGCGCGGCGGGCCTGGGCCTCGACCGCGCGCAGCGCTTTCGCGAGGCCGTCGTTCGGCGTGTGCAGCCCGCCGAGGACGGCATCGCGTTCGAGGAGCGGATGCATCGCAGCGCATTCCGCGGGGTCGACGAGTCGGTGTTCGATGCCACGAGCGGCCGCCCACCCGGCCTTGCGATGCAGGTCCTCCCACCGTTCCGGGGTGGTGGCCAGTTCCAGTCCGCCCACCGGGTTGAAGCACCAGCCGTCGGGATGAGTGAGCGCGGAGAACTTCTCGATCGTGTAGGAGGCGAGCGCGGTCATCGTCTTGGACGGATTCGTCGCGAAGACGAGGCCCGGCGCATGCGAGGTCGACCCGCCGGTGGCGAAGAGCGGGCCGCGGTCGAGGACGGTGACGTCGGTCCAACCGCGCTCGGTGAGCTCGTCGGCGAGTGAGGTACCGACGATGCCGGCGCCGACGATCACGACTTTCGGTGCAGCCATGGGGAACAATCCTTTTCGGGCAGGTGTGGGGTCTGTAGGAGCCGGGTCCGGGGCCGGTCAGGTGAAGACGACGGTGCTGGTCCCGTTCATCAACACCCGGTACTCGCTGTGCCACCGCACGGCGCGCGACAGGGCCAGCGCCTCGGCGTCGCTGCCGACAGTGGCGAGTCGGCGCGGATCGTGGGTGTGGTCGATGCGGATGACCTCCTGCTCGATGATCGGGCCCTCGTCGAGATCGGGGGTCACGTAGTGCGCGGTGGCGCCGACGTACTTGACTCCGCGCTGGTGCGCCTGGTGATAGGGCTTGGCGCCCTTGAACCCCGGCAGGAACGAGTGATGGATGTTGATCGCCCGGCCACGCAGGGCCGAACAGGTCTCGTCGGAGATGATCTGCATGTACCGGGCGAGGACGACCAGATCGACGTCGTAGGACGACACCAGGTCGAGCATCGCGTTCTCGGCCGCCGGCTTGGTCTCCGGGGAGACCGGTAGATGGTGAAACGGAAGGCCGGCCGATTCGGTCATCGGGGCCAGATCGGCGTGGTTGGAGGCGACGGCGACCAGCTCACCGCCGAGGGTGCCCGAACGCCAGCGGAAGATCAGGTCGTTGAGGCAGTGCCCCAGTCGAGAGACCATCACCAGGATCCGCTGCGGTGTCTGGTCGTTGATCGAGTATCCGGCGCCCAGACCGGTGGCGAGATGATCGAAAGCCGCCGACAGCTGCTGCGAGCCGGACTCGTGGGCGGACGCGAATTCGGTACGTACGAAGAGGGTGTGGGTCATCGGGTCGTCGTACTGCTGATGGTCGAGCACCTCGCAACCGTGGCTGTAGAGGAACGAGCTGATCGCGTGCGTGACGCCGCTGCGCGACGGGCATCGCAGGGTGAGGGTGAATCGATGAGACATGTGGTTCCTCTACGGCAGCGGGGAAGGAGCGGGCACGATGGCGTACTCGGTGGCGGCGTCGACGAGCCACGCGGCGAGGTAGTCGGCGTAGGAGTTGCGGACGAGGAGGGCGAATCCGTCGGGAACGCGATGCACGATCACCGCGGCCTGGGCCAGCAGTGTCTGGGCCACGTCGTCGGGCCCGAAGCTCCTCGGCGACAGATCGATCGCGCAACCGTGGGCGAGGATCGTCTCGGCGTGCGGGCCGCCGACGACGAGGCGGGTGCGCTGGCCGGAGGCATCGGCGACATACGCGCCGCCCTGCGCACGGTCGGCCATCGCCGCGGCGAACTCGTGCGGTGCAATGCCGGCCGCGTAGGCGAGATACTCGTCGGGACCCAGCCAGACGACCGTGGTGTCCCCGTCGCGCGTCATCCGGCAGGCACCGGGCAGGTCGAGCTGCTCCGCCGCGGCGGGTTCGGTCGGTCGGATCACCGTCTGTGCCACCGATGTCGGGCGCAGCAGTACGGCCGGGGCCAGTTCGGCGAACCTCGCCGACCAGTGCTGCAACGGCGAAACCGGTTCGAGGGCGCCGTTGTCCGGCAGAGAATGCACGGTGGTGTCAGCCATCGCGTCGGGCTCCTTCCGCGTCGACGAAAACGGTTGTGGTGATCTCGACTTCGCACAGCGTGTCGCCGATGGGGACATCGAGCCGGCTGCCGATGAGGTCGCGACCGCCCTTCACCAGCGCAAGGGCGAACGGGCGGTCCAGCTCGGCGCTGCGGTAACTCGACGTCACGTGCCCGAGCATCGGCACCGGCGGCGGTGGCAGGGTGCGGTCGACGCGGTGGGAGATGATCTGCGAACCCTCGGGGAGCCGGGTGCTGCCGTCGACCGGCAGCAGTCCGACGAGGTGCTTGCGGTCGGGCGCCGTCGCGGATTCACGCGCGAATGATCGCTTGCCGATGAAGTCCGGCTTCTTCTTCGAGACCGCCCAGCTCATCCCGAGGTCGTGGGGCGTGACGGTGCCGTCGGTGTCCTGGCCGATGATGGGATAGCCCTTCTCGGCGCGCAGGACGTGCATCGTCTCGGTCCCGTAGGGGGTGATGGCGTGCGGTTCACCGGCGTCGATGAGTGCCTGCCACACCGCTTGGGCATAACCGGCCCCGACGTTCACCTCGTAGGCGAGTTCCCCGGAGAAGCTGATCCGCCCGATCCGCACGGGCACGCCGCGAAAGGTGGTGTCCCGCCACGTCATGAACCCGAACGCATCGTTCGAGACGTCCAGATCGGGGAACACGGTGCCCACCACGTCGCGCGAGCGTGGGCCGACCACCGGGAACGTGGCCACCTGGTCGGTCAGCGAGGTCATCCACACCCGGAGGTCCGGCCACTCGGTCTGATGCCATTCCTCCATCCAGTCGAGGACGGCCGCGGCGTTGCCGGTCGTGGTGTACACGGTGTAGCGGTCGTCGGCGATCCGCATCACGGTGCCGTCGTCGAACACCATGCCGTCCGCGCCGCACATGACGCCGTAGCGGACCTTGCCGACCGCGAGGGTGCTCATCATGTTGGTGTAGAGCAGGTCGAGGAAGGCCGGGGCGTCGGGACCGGCGACATCGATCACGCCGAGGGTGGAGCCGTCGAGGATGCCCACTCCCGTTCGCACGGAGGCGCATTCGCGGAGGGCCGCGTCGTGCATGTCCTCGCCGCCACGCGGGTAGTACCGCGGCCGTTTCCACTGGCCGACGTCTTCGAAGACGGCGCCGCGCTCGACGTGCCAGTCGTGGATCGGGGTCCGCCGCACCGGGTCGTACCGGTCGCCGCGATCACGTCCGGCGAGCGCGGCGAAGGTCACCGGGGTGTACGGAGGACGGAAGGTGGTGGTGCCGGCGTCGTTCACGGGGATGCCGAGCCTCTCCGCGACGATGCCGGAGGTGACGATGCCCGAGGTCTTGCCCTGGTCGTGCCCGGTGCCGATGGTGGTGTAGCGCTTGACGTGTTCCACCGATCGCATCCCGGCACCCAGCGCCCGGGCGATGTCGGCGACGGTCGCGTCGCGCTGGAGGTCGACGAACGAGAGGGTGTCGTCGTCGGGACTGTCGGGCACGTACCAGCAGACGGCCGGCGCGGCCGGAATCCGCTCGGTGACGCGCGGGATGGCGCGCAACTCCGGTGGCGCCATACCGAGTCCGGCGAGGGTCGCCACCGCGCCGCGTCGACCGTCGGCCAGGCTGTCGCCCAAGGTGGTCGAACCCGCTGCGGCACCGACGATCTCGGTCTTAGACACGGTTCCCGTGGGCAGGAAGGTCGCGGCTCGGTCGTCGAAGGCGATGGTTCCGCGCAGTTGACTCCAGAGGTGCACCGCCGGATTCCAACCGCCACTGACCAGGACGGTGTCGCAGACCAGGGACGAGCCGTCGCTGAGGTCGATCCCGGTGACCGCATCGGTGCCGTGCGCTCGGATCACGGTCGTACCCGCGAGGATCGGGATGCCGCGCCGGCGGGCGTTCTCGCCCAGGTCCGCGCTGACGGCCGGGCGGACGTCGACGACGGCGGGAACCGAGACCCCGGCGTCGACGAGCGCGAAGGCCGCGGTGTAGGCGGAATCGCATGCGGTGAAGACCACGGCCGTCCGGCCGACCCGGACGCCGTAGCGGCTGAGGTAGTCACCGCCGGCGCCGGCCAGCATGACCCCGGGCACGTCGTTGCCGGCGAAGACGATCGGTCGCTCGTGGGCGCCGGTGGCGAGAACGAGACGACGAGCCCGGATACGGTGCACCCGTTGCCGGGAGAGGTGTGCGGGGGCGTCGCTGCCGAGGTGGTCGGTGCGGTGTTGGACGGCCAGGACGAAACCGTCGTCGTAGGCACCGAACGCGATCGTACGGGTCAGGCGCGTGACGTGCGGGTGCGAATCGAGTTCGGCGACGGCTTCGGCCACCCACCCGGCGCCGGGAGTACGGCCACCGGGTTCGCTGCGCTCGTCGACCAGGAGAACGTGGGCTCCGGCACGGGCGCAATGGAGGGCCGCCATCAGGCCCGCGGCGCCCGCACCGACGACGAGCACGTCCGGATGGTGGTGGAGCGAGTCGTATCGGGCGTCGTCGACGGTGCTGCTCAGCTTTCCCCAGCCCGGTACCCCGTGGGCGACGAGGCCGGGACACAGGGCGACCGTGGTGGCCGGCACCATCGGTTCCACGAACGGGGCGTCGATGCCGACCTGCGCGGTGGCGTCCTCGGCCCAGGCTCCGGTGACGCCGCGCGGGCGCCCGAGGTTGACGCTGGTGGTGACCACCCGCACCCCGTTGGCGAGCAGGGCCGACGCGAGGGTGTCGCCCGCGTAGCCGCGGTAGGTGACCCCGTCGAACACGAAGTCGATCGGCGTGCTCCGGTCGATGCGTCCACCGGCTCCGGTCCGGAACGGCTGAGCGGGAGTGGATTTCGGGTCGGTGGTGCTCATCGGGCTGCTCCGGATGCGGGTTCGGTGGGGGATGCGGTGGCGGGCGACCGCGAGGGCACCGTCTCGCCGGTGAAGGCGTGCGTGCGTGTGTCGCGCTCGACGGTGAACCACTGGCGGCACCCGGTGGTGTGGCACCACCGTTCGGTCATCGCCCCCTTGGGATTGGGCCGGAAGAACAAGTAGTGTGCCCACGCGGTGTCGTCGAGGTCGGCGGGTCGCTCGGGATAGGCGACACCGGCCGCGGCACCGTAGTGGAACTCGGTTTCCTCACGGGGCCCGCAGTGCGGGCAGCGGATCATCTGCATCGTGGTGTCCTCGGCGGTGGCGGGTTCAGTGGGCGACGGCGGCCGCGCCGTGCTCGTCGATGAGGCGGCCGGTGACGAACCGGTCGAGGGTGAACGGTGCGTTGACGGCGTGCGGGCTGCCGGTGGCGATCGTGTGCGCCAGCGCCCAACCGACGCCCGGGGTCGCCTTGAATCCGCCGGTGCCCCAACCACAGTTGAGGTAGAGGTTCTCGTACGGGGTGGCACCGACGATGGGTGAGGCGTCGGGGGTGACGTCGACGATCCCGCCCCAGGTCCGCAGGAGGCGGGCCCGCCCGAACACCGGGAACAGCTCCACCGCGGCAGCCATCTGACGCTCGATGATGTGGAAGGCGCCGCGCTGCCCGTATCCGTTGTAGGAGTCGACCCCGGCGCCCATCACCAGCTCACCCTTGTGGGCCTGGGACACGTAGACATGCACCGCGTTCGACATCACCACGGTCGGGTGGATGGGCTCGAGGAGTTCGGACACCAGGGCCTGCAGCGGATGACTCTGGATCGGAACCCGGAAACCGAGCTGGTCGGTGAGCGTCGAGGTGTGTCCGGCGGCGCACAGCGCGACGGTGCCCGCAGCGATGCGGCCGCGGGTGGTCTCGACGCCGACCACCCGGTCGCCGTCGGTGACGAACCCGGTGACCTCGCAGTTCTGGATGATGTCGACGCCCGCATCGCTGGCGCTGCGAGCGAAACCCCAGGCGACGTAGTCGTGTTTGGCGATGCCGCCACGGGGTTGAAAGGTCGCGCCCAGCACCGGATAACGGATGTCGGAGGAGGTGTTGACGATCGGGCACACCTCCGCGACCTGCTTGGGATCCAGCCATTCGGCATCGATGCCGTTCAGCCGATTGGCCTCCACCCGCCGGATGCTGTCGCGCACATCCTGTTCGGTGTGGGCGAGGTTGAGTACGCCGCGCTGACTGAAGAGGATGGGGTATCCGAGCTCGTCCTCGAGACCCTCCCACAGCTTCAGCGAGTGCTCGTAGATCCCGGCGCTCTCGTCCCAGAGATAGTTGGATCGGATCAGGGTGGTGTTGCGCGCCATGTTGCCGCCGGCCAGCCAACCCCGTTCCAGGACGGCGACATCGGTGATGCCGTGGACGCGGGCGAGGTAGTGGGCCGTGGCGAGACCGTGGCCGCCGCCTCCCACGATGACGACATCGTAGGAGGACTTGGGTTCTGGTGCGCGCCAAAGGAACTCGGGGTGGTGGGGGAGGTGGGCGCCCGGGGGCGCCAGGCCCGCGGGACGCGGTGTCTTCTGGCTTGTCATCGTCGGGTCTCCCTCAGAAATCGATCACGACCGGGGACAGGGGTTCGGCGCAGCAGAGCAGGATCTTGCCCTGCGCGATCTCTCGTGGGCGGATACCGCCCTGGTGGTTCATGACCACGTCGCCGGAGACCTTGCGGACCTTGCAGGAACCGCACAGGCCCACACCACACGTCGATGGCAGGGTGACGCCCGCTTTGGCGGCGGCGGCGAGGATCGTGGTGCCGGGACCCACGGTGACCCGCCGGGCGCGTCGGGAGAAAGCGACGACCACGCCGGTGTCGGACTCCGACTCGTCATCGGTGGGCAGGCTGAACCCGAAGCTCTCCTCGTGGATCCGAGCGAGAGCCGAGCCGGCCGACACCAGTGCGCCGCGCACCTCGCTGCGAAAACGCCCGGGCCCGCAGAGAAACACCTCGCGGTCACCGAGGTCGGGGCAGACCCGTTCGAGCATCGCGCGGTCGATGCGCCCGCGGTGTCCGGTCCAGTCGGGGAAGTCGCCGGCGCCCATGCGCGTCGCCGCGAACGCCAGTGTCACGTTCGGATGCCGACGGGCGAGTTCCTCGAGTTCGTCCCGGAATGGGATGTCGTCGACATTGCGCGCACTGTGCACGAAGGCGATGTCGAGCGGGGACTCGCTGTCGGTGACCGATCGGAGCATGGACATCACCGGCGTGATGCCACTCCCGGCCGAGACGAACAGGTACTTCTCGGCCGGACGAGCGGTGTAGGTGAATCGACCCAGCGGTCCGGAGGCGGTGATCATCATGCCTTCGACCATGTTGTCGTGCAACCAGTTCGAGACATGGCCCCCGGTCACGCGCTTCACCGAGATCGACAGGCCCCCCGGCCGGGTCGGGGGTGAGGAGATGCTGTAGCAGCGCTGGACGGGCCGGCCGTCGATCTCCACGGTCATCGCCAGGAACTGACCGGGGGCGAAGACGAAGGTCCGGTGGTCGTCCGGGCCCCCGGCAGCGGAGCGCGACGGCGACCCGCCCGCGACCCGGAAGGTGAACGTCGCCATGTCCCGGGTGGTGTCGGTGCGGGACACGCACTGCAGGAAGATGTTGTCGGCCATGGTCGCTCTCAGGCTCCCGCCGCGCCGGAAGAGCTGTCGGCGGCCGGAATGTCGAGCCGGTGGCGCAGCATCGTGACATACCAGTTGACGAAGGCCTCGACCTGGATCTCCGACGTACTGTAAGGGCCGGGAACGTAAGCGGGATCGCTGATCCCGCTGTGCGCGAGCGCAACGAGGTCGGCGTCCTGCTGATTCGTCGTCTCCCAGACCCCGGTGAGCTGGTCGAGGTCATAGTCGACGCCCTCCACGGCGTCACGATGGACGAGCCAGGTGGTGCGCACCAGGGTCTGATCGGCGGAGACCGGGATGACCGCGAAGAGCACGGCGTGGTCGCTCGTCACGTGCAGCCACATGTTGGGCTGCAGGTGCATCGACAGCCGGCCGAGTCGCGCGTCGGGGATGTCGGTGAGGAGGCGGCCGCAGGCCGCGGAGCCGTCGAGGGTGAACGACTCGCCGGCGAGGTCGAGTGCGTCGCGCTCGATGTGGAATCCGGTTGCGCGCGTGTCGAGTTGGACGACCCGGGTGTGGGGTAGGCCGTGGCGGTCCCAGATCTCGGTCTGTTCCGCGGTGGCGCGGTGGAACCGGTCGAACGCCGGCGCCAGCCGGCTGGGGATGGCGTCGGTGTCGCTGTATCCCCAGGTCGGGAAGAACACGTTGAGGAGTTCCGGATGGCCACCGCAGTGGTAGCACTCGCGGTTGTTCTCCATCGTCAGTTTCCAGTTGCCGTCTTCGACGATGTCGACCTGTTTGGCCACCTTGGCCTCGGCGAGACGGTGCGGCGTCAGATAGGGCTCGACGACGGCGGCGACCTCGTCGATGTCGGCCGGCGGGTCGTCGGCCAGGCAGATGAACACCAGGCCGCCGATCGTGCGGACATGTACCGAGCGCAGCGAGTAACAGGACTTGTCGAAGCCGGGCGCCTGGTCATCGGCGAACTCGAGGCGCCCGTCCATCCCGTAGGTCCACGAGTGGTAGGTGCACACCAGGGTCCCGGTCGATCCGCTGGGCTCGGTGAGCAGGCGGGCCCCTCGATGCCGACACACATTGTGGTGGGCCCGGACCCGGCCGTCGTCGTCTCGGACGACGATGACCGACCGGGTCGAGAAGGTGATGGTGACGTAGTCACCGGGATCGGTGATCTCGGCTTCGGTGGCCACGAAAATCCATGACTGAGAGAAGATCTCGTCGACATCGAGGTCGAAGAACTCCTGGCTCACATAGAACTCCGCCGGCAGGCTCTCGCCTGCGCGGCGGTCGGCGATCAGAGCGCGGGTGCCGGTTTCCGGTGCCCTGGTGGCGGCATGCGCGACGAATGGTGCAGTCATCAGCAGTGCGGGCCTCTCTGCACGGTCGGTGACGGATCTGTCGGGATGGCGGTTACATCGAGATCAACTGCATTGCAGTCGATCTCGAGACAGTCGGACGGCGCGTGGATTCGGCCGGGCCAAGCTGGGGGAGTGTTGATTTGTTGCGTCATACGCAACGACGCGCATGCTATGCAACAAGTGTGAGTCTCGGGTCTTGCGGTGTCAAGCGGGACGTGCGACCGTTTCTCCACGAGCCACACAGGCGTCGAGGGACCGTCGAGAGCCAGGCTCGGCCGCTCTACCCGACAGGGGTCGCATCATGACCGTCTGCGTCTTCGAACTGTTCTCCGTCGGCGTCGGACCGTCGAGTTCGCACACCGTCGGGCCGATGCGTGCCGCCCAGCGATTCGTGGCCGGCCTCGCGCGGACGGGAGACCTCCTCGAGGTGACGCGTCTCGAGGTCGACCTCTACGGATCACTGGCCGCCACCGGAGCGGGACACGGCACGCTGACCGCGGTGCTGCTGGGTCTGGAGGGCCACGAGCCCGAGAGCATCAGCTCCGAGACGAAGGCGGCGCGGATCGCCGACATGGAACGCACCGGGCGAATTCGACTCGGCGGGCTGGTCGAGTTGCCGTTCAGAGCGAACGACATCGGTTGCCATCCGCGGGTCATCCGTCCGCGGCACCCGAACGCGATGGAACTGCGGGCATCCACCCGGGGCGGTGCGCGACTGCCTGCTGAACGGTATTACTCGGTCGGCGGCGGTTTCGTCGTGACCGACGCGAGTCCGACAATCCGTCGGTTGGTACGGACGTACCATTCGGCAACGGCTCCCGACGACGTGACCGTCCGGTTCCTGTTGGCCGCGGGTGCGATCGGCGGGCTCATCAAATCGGGGGCGTCGATCTCGGGTGCCGACGTGGGTTGCCAGGGCGAGGTGGGTTCCGCGGCGGCGATGGCCGCCGGTGCACTGGCCGAGATCCGCTCAGCGTGGTGGAGTGCTGAAGCCGGACGCTAGTCGCCCAGCACCCGCCGCAGGTAGTCGTTGGCGAACACGCGGGACGGGTCGTATCGGTCCCGGACGGAACGGAATTCGTCGAACCGTGGATAGACGCCGCGTAGATACTCGGCGTCTCGGGCGTGCATCTTTCCCCAGTGGGGCCGGCCGCCGAGACCGGTGAGGATGGCTTCGACGTCGGCGAAGTAGGCATCGGAGTCGGCGGGATCGTCGCGGTGATAACGGTGTACGGCGATGTAGCCGCTGGTGCGTCCGGAGGCGGTGGAGAGCATGAGGTCATCGGCCGCGGCGGCGCGGACCTCGATGGGGAAGCTGACGAGGTGGTCGCGCCGGTCGAGGAGGGCGCGGATCTCGCGCAGCGCCTCCGGCACGGCCTCGAGGTCGACGGCGTACTCCATCTCGCGGAACCGGACGTCGCGGTCGGAGACGAAGACCCCGGTGGAGGAGTCGGTGAACTCTCGTGCGGAGAGCGCGCGACCGGTGACCCCGTTGATCGTCGGCACCAAACGCGGCGCGCGCGCACCGATCTCGCACAGCAGACGAAGGGCCTTGTTGCTCAACAGTTCGTCGTCGATGTAGCGCTTGACGCGCGACGGCCCGGTGACCGGGGCGTCGGGACCGACCCGCGTGTTCGTCTTCACCAGAGCGCAATTGGTGTGCGGGAACAGGTAGAACTCGTGGTGGTCGGTGGTCGCGACGCGCTCCTGGAAGGCGGCGATCGCCGCATCGGCCGTCTCGGGACCCTCGACCGCGTGCAGCCGGAACTCGTCGACACAGTCGATGGTCAGTTCCACAACGACTCCGAGCGCGCCGAGGCCGAGTGCGACGGCCTGCATGTCGGCGTCGTCGGCGGTCACGGTGACGATCTCGCCGGAGCCGGTGACGATGGTCGCGCCGACGATCTGGGTGCTGATGCCGCCGAAGGCGAGCCCGGTGCCGTGGGTTCCGGTCGAGGTGGCGCCGGCGATCGTCTGACGATCGACGTCGCCGAGATTGGTCATCGCGAGTCCGAAAGGTGCCAGGATCCCCGGGATCTCGTGCAGGTGTGTGCCGGCGCGCACGGTCACTCGGTGGCCGTCGACCGCGACCAGACCACGCAGGCGCGACAGATCGAGTTGCACGTCGTCGGCCACGGCTATGGGGGAGAAGCTGTGTCCCGCGCCGACGGTCTTCACCGTGCCGCCGCGAGCGGCCGTCTCCCGGACGATGGCGGCGATCTCGGCGGCACTCGCCGGGTGCAGCACCTGGTTCGGCGTGCAGGCCGCGGTGCCGCCCCAGTTGCGCCAGCCGGGCGCCGAACGCGCAGCGGTCCTGCTCACAGGAAGCACCTGCCCTCTCCTCGGTAGGTCGGTACGACCTCATCGACCACCGCGTGCCCGGCGTCGTCGCGGCCGACGATCGCGACCTCGCGCGCTCGTTCGCACACCTCGCCGGACTTGGTGTGCCGGAACCACACCCGACTCCCGACGGCGATCTCGTCCGCGACCGCACCTCGCAGTGGGGTCTGCACCTCGCCGGCGGCCTCGGTACCGACGTAGGTGAGTCCGTGCGGCCACACGGGTGTGGGCAACCGGTCGGCAGCGGGCGGGCCGGACGCGATCCAACCGCCGCCCGCGCAGGTCACGACGCCGGGCGCCGGGCGGCGGACGACGTCGAGACCGAAGGACAGCGCGGGGGCGGGACGGAACCGCGCGTACCCGTCGAACAGATGGCCGCCGAACAGACCGCTGCCCGCGGCGATGTCGGTGACCGAGCGGTCGCGCGCGGTCTCCTCCAGGGAACCGGTGCCGCCTCCGTTGACGAACTCCAGGTCGGCGATCCGGCGCACGTCGTCGATCACCTTGCCGCGGCGACGGCGCAATTCGGCCATCGAATGTCGTTGCATCGCGCGAATGGCCCGGTTGGCCAACGCCTTACCGGGCGCCGCATCGGCCACCCCGGCCACCTGCGCTTCGTAGGACATGACCCCGACGAGATCGAAGCCGGGCCGTGCCACGATGATCCGTGCCAGCTCGAGTGCGTCACGACGGGAGTGCACCGGCGAGCGGCGAACCCCGATGTGCACCCGCCCGCCCAGTAGACGGTATGACGCGTCGAGGTCGATCGCGACGCGGATCGGCGGCCGGGCGGACGGAGGCACGACGGCGTCGATGAGGTCGAGTTGGTCGACGGAATCGACGAGCACACTCACCCGACGGGTCGCGACCTCGTCGGCGGCCAAGGCCGCCAGCGCATCCCGCCGCACACTGGGGTATCCCATCAGCACGTCGTCGATCCCCGAGGTCGTGGCGAGCCAGTGTGCCTCGGCCACGTCGTAGGCGAGCACCCCCGCGAAACCGGCGCGCGCGGTGATGTCGTCGATGACCGAGCGGACACGGACGGATTTCGTGGCCAGGCGGATCGGGACACCCGCCGACCGACGGGTGAGATCGGCGACGTTGTGCTCCAGGGCGGCCCGGTCGAGCGCGAGGACCGGTGCGTCGAGTCCCGCATCGGCGACCGCTTGATCAATTGCCGCCCAATAGGATTCGGGATCACTCAGCCACGGCGCGGGCGTCGGCGTCACCGGTGCCGCGTCGGGCGCCTCACCCGAAGCTGACATGGGTCATGAGCTGATCGGTGATCGAGCGGATGATCGCGTCGACGACCTTGTCGTCGGCGGTGCTGAGGTAGACGAGGGTGATCGAGTTCGTCGCCGCGATGATCAGCGGACCGAGGTCCTCGACCGGCGTGGTCCACTCCATGGGCGTCAGGTGGGCCATCGACCGCAGCCCGGCCGAGGCCACCCGGTAGAGCTGCTCGTACATGTGCTTGCCGACCTGCTGCAGCTCCGGGTGATTGTGCGCATAGATGCCGAGCGCGATGGTCGCCTGCATCCGGCCGGGATCGGCTTTGAGCAGGTCGTAGAACGCGTGGAACTGGCTCACCATGCTCGACCGCATCGTCTCCACGCCCGGCTCGGGTCCGTAGTCGGCGGCGGGCAGCACCGCGTGCAGCATGCGCTCGATGTCGGTGGGGACCGCCGTCTCCATGACCGCGCACAACAGTGCGGTGCGACTCTCGAAGGCATAGTGGAAACGTGCGAGCGGCATGCCGGCGTGGGCGCAGATGCGACGCGTGGTCGCGCCCTCGACCCCATGGTCGGCGATCACACGGTACGCCGATTCGAGAAGCGCGCTTCGACGTTGGTCGACGGACATCCGTGCCACTGCGGTATCTTCCTGACCACATGCGCCGGCGCATGCTCGGGTGGACAATATCGCCGCAGCCTATCAGTGCCGGTGAGGCGCACAATGCCGTTCACCCGGAAGAAATCGCAGATCACACCGGGGACACTCGGGAGGCGTGCACCGCACGGCGCGACCGCCGTCTGCCCGGGGTGACGCCACCGAACGCACTACTGTGTGAACGTGACCTCCACGACCGGTAGAAAAGGCACCAACGACCTGCGCCGCGACGTCCTCGCGCGTGCGGGTTCGGCGGGAGTGGCGGTGGCCGACGCCGTCGTGGCGCGGCTCGCCGCCGAGGGACTCGGTCCCGCCCGCGCGCTGGGCGCCTCCCGCGACCAGGTAGCGCCGCACGTGCGGCGGAGCCCGCATCTGCGGAACGGCGCCTTCGTCAACCCGGAACCCCCGTCGATCGCCGATCCGAGCCTGCAGGTCCTCACCGACATGGCCCGGCGGCCCGGCCGGCCGCGCCGACCGGTCATGGTGACGGTCCCACGCTTCGAGGCCCCCGGCGACCTCGCCGTCACCTGGCTCGGCCACGCCACCGCCGTCGTCGACATCGACGGCGCGCGGGTCATCACCGATCCGGTCCTCAGCCGCCGCTGCTCGCCCAGCCAACTCGTCGGGCCCGGACGCATGCACTCCGCCCCACTGGCGCCGCCACAGTTGCCGCCACTCGACGTCGTCCTGATCAGTCACGATCACTACGACCATCTCGACATGGACACCGTCGTCACGATCGCCGACACCCAGCCCGACGCGGTGTTCGTCACGACGATCGGGGTCGGCGCGCACCTGGCCTCCTGGGGGATCGCGGAAGATCGCATCCGGCAGGCGGATTGGTGGGATGAGGTGGTGGTGCCGACCGGCGCGGGCGAGCTGCGGTTCACCTGCGGTCCGGCGCGACACTTCTCGGGGCGGTGGCTGGAGCGGAATCTCACCCAGTGGGGCAGCTGGGCGATCACCGGACGGGAGCACAAGGTCTTCTTCTCCGGGGACACCGGCCACAGCGAGCGCTTCGCCGATGTCGGCGACCGACTCGGCCCGTTCGACCTCACCCTCATCGCCGTCGGAGCCTACGACGTGATGTGGCCGGACATCCACGTGAACCCCGAGGAGGCCCTGTCGATCCACCGGATGGTCTCGCCCGGTACGGGATCCGACTCGGTCTTCATCCCGATCCACTGGGGCACGTTCAATCTCGCGCGCCATCCCTGGGGGGAGCCCATCGCGCGGTTGCAGGCGGACGCCGGGCCGGACAAGCCGACGATCCTGGTGCCGCAACCGGGCGGTTCGATCGACCTGATGACGCGGACCGGTAGCGGTGTGGCACAACCCAATTGGTGGGAGGCTTCGGCGTGAGCTCGCCGACCGAGATCGCGGACGCCGGCCTGACCGCGGCCGAGGTGGCGCAGCGGGTCGCGGCCGGCCAGGTCAACGCGCTGCCCGACCGGTCCGGCCGCAGTGTGGCCGACATCGTCCGCGCGAATGTCTTCACCCGGATCAACGCGATTCTCGGGGTGCTGTTCGCGATCGTGGTGTTCACCGGATCGCTCATCAACGGCCTGTTCGGACTGCTGATCATCGCCAATTCCGGGATCGGCATCATCCAGGAGGTCCGGGCCAAGCGGACGCTCGACAAGCTCGCGATCGTCGGCCAGACCCGACCTCGAGTCCGGCGCGACGGCGAGGTCACCGAGGTACCGCCGGACGAGGTGGTGCTCGACGACATCATCGAGATCGGTGCCGGCGATCAGATCGTCGTCGACGGCGAGGTCGTCGAGGCCATCGCACTCGACGTCGACGAGTCACTGCTCACCGGCGAGGCCGACCGATCGACAAGGACCCGGGAGACGCGGTGCTGTCGGGCAGCTTCGTGGTCGCCGGCGGTGGCGCGTACCGCGCCACCAAGGTCGGCGCCGATGCCTACGCGGCCCAGCTCGCGGCCGAGGCGTCGAAGTTCACGCTGGTCTCCTCCGAGTTGCGCTCCGGCATCGATCAGATCCTGCGGGTGATCACCTGGTTGCTGATCCCGGCCGGTGTCCTGACCATCGTCAACCAACTCTTCGTCAGCGACAACGGGTTGCGGCGGTCCCTGCTCGGCATGGTCGCCGCGCTGGTGCCGATGGTGCCCGAGGGGCTCGTCCTGATGACCTCGATCGCCTTCGCGGTGGGTGTGGTGCGGCTCGGTCAGCGGCAGTGTCTGGTGAACGAACTCCCGGCCATCGAAGGGCTCGCGCGCGTCAATGTGGTCTGTGCGGACAAGACCGGCACCCTGACGGAGAACGGGATGCGGCTGGCCGAGGTGCGTTCCCTCGGGACGGTGCCCGCCGAGACCGCGGGACAGGTGCTGGCCGCGCTCGCCGCCCACGATCCGCGGCCCAACGCCAGCATGATCGCGATCGCCGAGGCACATCCGATCCCACCCGACTGGTCGGTGGCGGCCATCAAACCGTTCACCTCGGCCACCAAGTGGAGCGGGATGTCGTTCCGCGGGAGCGGGTCCGGCCCGACCGCCGGCACCGACGACGGTCACTGGCTCATCGGTGCGCCCGACGTCCTGCTGGACCCGGAGGGCGAGACGGCCCGCCTCGCCTCCGACATCGGCGCCGCCGGACTCCGCGTGCTGCTGCTGGCCTGCACCGACGTGCCCGTGGACACCGAACCCGCGCCGGGTCGCGTCGCACCGGGGACCGTCTCCCCGGTCGCCCTCGTGGTCCTCGAACAGCGGGTCCGGCCCGATGCGCGCGACACGATCGACTACTTCGGACAGCAGCACGTCGCGGTGAAGGTCATCTCCGGGGACAACGCCCGGTCGGTGGGGGCGGTCGCCGCGTCGCTCGGGCTCGGATCGGCAGAGTCCTCGGTCGACGCGCGCGAGTTGCCCTCAGAAACAGGCGAACTCGCCGACGTCGTCGAACGGGGCGTCACGTTCGGGCGGGTCCGGCCGGATCAGAAGCGGGCCATGGTGAAGGCGCTGCAATCGCGGGACAACACCGTCGCGATGACCGGCGACGGCGTCAACGACGTCCTCGCGCTCAAGGACGCCGACATCGGCGTGGCGATGGGCTCGGGCAGCTCCGCCGCCCGGTCGGTGGCGCAGATCGTGTTGCTGGACAACAAGTTCGCGACCCTGCCGTATGTGGTGGGCGAAGGTCGGCGTGTGATCGGCAACATCGAACGCGTCTCCAACCTGTTCCTCACCAAGACCGTGTACGCGGTGTTGCTCGCACTGTTCGTCGGCGTCGGCGGACTCCTCGGCGCACTGTTCGGGTCCGACCCGCTCAGCTATCCGTTCCAGCCGATCCACGTGACCATCTCGGCCTGGTTCACCATCGGCATCCCGGCGTTCGTCCTGTCGCTGGCCCCCAACAACGAGCGGGCCCGGCGTGGTTTCGTACGGCGGGTGCTGCTCAGCGCCGTGCCCAACGGCATCATCGTCGGCCTGTGCACCTTCGTGACCTACGTGATCGTCAACCCCGGCGGCGCCGGCGTCGAGGTGGGTGGTGACGCCGTCGAACTCTCGCAGCCTCAGACGCAGGCCGCCACCGCGGCGCTGATGACGCTGATCGCGATCGCGGTCTACGTCCTCGCCGTGGTCGCCCGTCCGTACAACTGGTGGAAGGCGGTGCTCCTCGCGGTCTCCGCCGCCGCATACGTGCTGATCTTCGCGTGGCCGTTCACCCAGGACCTGTTCCGGCTCGACTCGTCGAACTGGGGGATGAACACGGTGGCCCTGCTCTCGGCGGCGGTCGGCATCGCGTGTGTCGAGGTCGTCTCGCGGGTGGCGCCCCGATGGGTCGCCACGCATGACAACGATCAGCACGGGGACGAAGCGCAGGTCAGCGGGGTGCTCACGTCCGACCGATAGAATCTGCGGCAAGTGGCCGGAAGGTGTCCGGCACGTCGATCAGAGGAGACGTCATGGATCTCAAGGGACTCGTCAACAAGGCCAGGGCCACGCTGCAGAAGAATCCGAGCCTGATCGAGAAGGGCGGCGACGCCATCGACAAGGTCACCAAGAACAAGTACTCGGGTCAGGTGGACAAGGCGCAGGACGCCGTGCGCAAGGCCGTCGGCGCGCCGGGACAGGGAAACCCGGGACAGACTCCGCCGACCAATCCCACCAACCCCGGGGAGCCGCTACCGGGTCAGCAGAGCCCGCAGCCCCAGAATCCCCGGCCGCAGAACCCCCAGCAGCCGCAGCACCCGCAGCGGTAGTCCGAGTAGTTTTCAGAGCTGCGCCCGCGGATGTCGGCGATACGCCGACACCGTGGGATCGGCGTCGATCCAGAACCGCCACGCCAGGTCGGCAGCGCGGCGGACCCCGACCCGAGGCCCCGCGACGACGCGTTCCCCCGGACGCGGTGCCCCGGGGTCGAGGGTGACCGGGGTCGACGGGTCGGCGAGATCGGTGTCGAGGTCGGCCATCGTGAGCCCGAGGGCACGGCACAGGTTGCCCGGCCCGCTGGCGAGCTTCGCGTCGGGGACCGGCCCCGAGCGCGTCGCACCGCGCCGGGCGCGTGCGAGGTCGACGCCGTCGACCACCGCGCCCGCGCGCAGCAACACCGCAGCAGCGGGTCCCGGCCCGGCGACGACGACGTTCGCGCAATGGTGGCCGTGGATGCGATAGACGTACAACCGTCCCGGGGGCCCGTACATGATCTCCGAGCGGGCGGTTCGGGTGTAGGCATGCGACGCCGGGTCGTCGGGACCGGCGTACGCCTCGACCTCGGTCAGCCGGATCGTCACCCCGTGCCCGGTCACCCGCGAGCCCAGCAGCGAACGTGCCTGTTCGGCGGCGGAGGCGGGGGCACTACTCTCTTGGGTCATGGCGAAGACGAGTGACTCCATCGGCGTTGATCTGTCACCGGAAGATACCTGGGCCGCGGCATCGGATCTCTCGCGGTACAGCGAATGGCTGGTGATCCACGAGACGTGGCGCAGCCCGATCCCGGCGTCCGCCGACCTTCGCAAGGGCACCGAGGTCTCCTCGATCGTGCGGGTCAAAGGCACCCGCGTCCGCTTCGACTGGGTGGTCGAGAAGTTCGAGCCGGTCTCGCACGTCCGCCTCAAGGGCAACGGCAAAGGCGGGGTCAAGGCGAAGCTGGATCTGGGCATCGCTCCCACTTCCAGCGGATCGGAAGTAACCTTCACTGTTGATCTGGGTGGGCTGCCGCTGATCGGGCCCGTGGGTAAGACCGCGGCCATGGCGGTGTCGGGGGATCTGCGTAAGTCGCTGCTGAAATTCCGCGAGGTGTTCGGCTGAGCCACGCGTGAACACGCGGGCCGCGACCGCCGATGCGTCGATGCGTCGTGCGGCGACCACGCGAGAGGCGGGTCTGCAGACCGCCGCCGTACGAGGGGAACGGGAAAAGAACAATGGGGCGTCACAGCTCCGGCGCCGATCGCGCCGGAAACGAGTGGAACGGGAACGACCGGTCGGGTGGGGCGGTTCCGCCACGCGCCCAGACTTCATCGGACAGAGGCAGGTCGAACGATGCCCGGTCGGGAAGCGATGACGACTTCGGCTTCGAGCACCGCAACACCGATGGGGGCCGCCGCGGGGGATGGCTGTGGGCGGGTGCGGTCCTGCTGGTCGTCGTAGCCCTGGTGACCGGCGTCATCATTTGGCAGACGGGTGCGGGTGGCTGCGGGGACCGGACCCGGGTCGCCGTCGCGTCGGACTCGGCGATGACCGGTCCGCTGCGCGAGGTGGCGCGGCAGGCGTCCGCGGACTCGTGTTTCGACTACGACGTGCAGACGGCCGCGGGTGCGGATGTGCCCGGCCTGCTCACCCAGGGTGCAGCGGCTCCGGACCTCTGGGTCGCGGACTCGCAGGTGCAGGCTCGCCGGGTGACGACCCAGGTGCGTCGTGACCTCGATATGGTGTCGCCGTCGATCGCGTCGACCCCGACCGTCGTCGCCGGCACCGACGTACCCGAGCTGGGCACCTGGGTCGAGGTCATGAAGTTGCCTGATCTGCGAACCGGCAGCCCGGTGGACACCAGCACCGGCGACGCCCCGATCATCGGTGCTCTCGCCGCGGTCGACTCCGGCGAGCTCGCCGACGAGGACTTCACCGAGGCGATGACCATCCTCGCCATCCAGCAGAACAATGCGCGCCTGGCCAACGACAACGAGGGCACGCGTCTGAACCTGGCCAACACCTCGGGCGTCCCGGTGGTCACCACCGAGCAACAGTTCGATCTGTTCATGCGCACGCACCAGGGTTCGCAGTTGACGTCGACGATCCCCGCGGCGGGCACGGTCATGCTCGACTATCCGCTGGTCAACACGGCTCCCGCGGCGCGCCAGCAGGCGGCCGCCGACGCCGGGGCGGCCCTCGTCACCGCGCTGAACACCGATGCCGGTCGCGCAGCGCTGGCCGACTCGGGATACCGCGACACCGACGGAAACGGTGTCGGTCAGCCGGTCAAGGAACTGGAGCTGCGCGACCCGTCGTCCGTCGACAAGGCATTGCGGCAGTGGCAGGTACTTGGTGTGCCGATCCGCTCGCTGGTCGTCCAGGACACCTCCGGCTCGATGGAGACACCGGCCGGCGGCACCACCCGGGCGGACCTGCTCATCGACGCCTCCCAGACCGGACTCAAGCTCTTCCCCAACAACACGATGATCGGCGGCTGGGCGTTCAGCGTGAACAAGGGCGGGCCCGGACAGGACTGGGAGGAGCTCGCCCCGATCCGCCGCCTCGATGCCCGCTCGGGGAGCGGTACGCATCGGGACGCGCTCGGCCGGGCCGTCGAAGAGGGGTTGTCGGACCTCGGGGGCGGGACGGGTCTCTACGACACGACCCTCGCGGCATTCAAGAAGGTGCAGGACACCTACGACCCGAACTACTCCAACAGCGTCATCATCATGACCGACGGTCAGAACGAGGACCCGGACAGCATCACGCTCGACAATCTGCTCGCCGAACTGAAGCGCCTGGAGGATCCGGCACGACCGGTGCTGGTGCTGACGATCGGTATCTCCGACGATGCCGACTCCGATGCGCTGAAGCAGATCGCCGAGGCCACGGGTGGCACCACCTACGTCGCGGAGAACGCGGCCGACATCCGCACCGTCTTCGTCGACGCCATCCAGGCGAGGGTCGCAGCCGCGGGACGCTGAGACCGTTCGGAACGCGCCGCGGCCGTCGCCGGGACCAATGGCCGCGCAATCGGCACAATTGGTGCATGACGCACACCCCAGAGCCAACCGAGACCCTCGACCCGAGCACGATCGCCGAACCGGGCCCCGGTTCTTCGCGCCCGTCCCGCAGCCCGCGGGGATCGTCCGTCCTCGCCCGCACCGGCGGGGTGGTCGCGGCGATGGCGGTGGTCGGACTCGTGGCGGGCGCATGCTCGTCCGAGGACTCCGGGTCGGACGACTCGGCCACCGGCACGACGACCGGCGCCGCGACGGGCAGCTCCGCTGCCACCGAGGCCGCCGACGCGGGCTCCGGCGAGTACGAGGACGGCGAGTACACGGCGCGCGGTGAGTACATCTCGCCGGGTGGTCCGCAGAGCGTCGGGGTCACCGTCACGTTGTCGAACTCGGTCATCACCGCCGTGTCGGTGGACACCAGCCAGACCAAGGGCCCGTCGCTCGAGTACCAGGGCAAGTTCGCCGGCGGCATCTCCGACGTCGTGGTGGGCAAGAACATCGACGAGATCGAGGTCGACAAGGTGTCCGGCTCGTCGCTCACCTCCGGCGGTTTCAACGAGGCGATCGAACAGATCAAACAGGAGGCGCAGGCCTGACCTCCGTCGGCACCGCGCACCACTGGGCGTTCGATGCGATCGGCACCCGGTGGACGATCAGCACCCCGGAAACACTTCCCGCCGATGTCGTCGACGCGGTGAACACCGAGATCGACCGGATCGACCGGGCCTGGTCACGGTTCCGGGACGATTCGACGGTCGCGCAGATGGCCAGAGAGGCGGGGCGATACCCGATCGCCGACTCCGACCAACCGCTGGTCGACTGGTACCGCCGTCTGTACGGCCTCACCGGCGGCGCGGTGTCGCCGTTGGTGGGGCGCACGCTCGCCGAGGCCGGTTACGACGCGGCGTACACGCTCCGCGCGTCGGCGCGGGTGCCGACGGCGCCGGCCTGGGAGGCGGTGATCGGTGAGCACGTCGGTGCGCTGGAGATTCGCGAACCGGCTCTGCTCGACGTGGGCGCAGCCGGAAAGGGATTCGCGGTCGACCGGGTGGCGGAGATCGTCGGCGGCCACGTCGACGACTTCGTGGTCGACGCAGGTGGGGACATGGTGATATCGCCGCGTTCCCGCGGACTGCGGGTGGCGCTGGAGCATCCGCTGGACACGACGAAGGCGATCGGCGTCGTGTCCGTTGCCGGCGGCGCGGTCTGCGCCTCGGCGAGCAATCGGCGGGTGTGGGCCGACTGGCACCACATCGTCGATCCGCGTACCGCCTCGCCCGCGCGGGAGGTGCTGGCGACCTGGGTGATCGCGCCGTCGGCGATGGAGGCCGACGGCCTGGCGACGGCGCTGTTCTTCACGCCTGCGGCGTTCCTGCGCGGCGATTTTGACCATCACCGTGAGGGATTTCATCACGTGACCATCCGACGCAACGGGAGCGTCGAACACACCGCCATCCCCGGATTGGAGTTGTTCCTGTGACAACGCTTCTGCCGCAGCTGCTCTCGCCGATCGACGCGGCCCGGCGGCACCTGACCCCGTATCGGGCGGTGCTCTGCGGGCTGGTGGTGCTGGCCGCAGTCGCTTTCGTCGTCTCGGCGACCGATGCCGACTTCGGTTACGGTCCGGACGAATTGGCGGTGTGGCTGGTCGTCGCGGTCGGGGTCAGCGGGGTCGTGAGCTACGTCTGCGCCGGCGTGCTGCGGGTGCCGCCGAACTCGGATTCGTGGCTGATCACGGGACTGATCCTGTTCTTCGTCCTGCCCGGCGGCTCGGAGGACACCGCCGTCGCCACCGTCGCGGTGGGCGCCGCCATCGCCGCGGCGTCGAAATATGTTCTCGCATGGCGTCGTCGGCTGATCGTCAATCCCGCGGTCACGGGTGCGGTCGGTTGTTACGCGCTGGCATACGCCGGTGTCGAGGGCATCAGCTTCCCGTTCTGGTGGGTGGCCGCCGATCCGCTGTTCGTCCCGATGGTCGTGATCGGTGCGGTGGTCGTGACGTTGATCCGCGAGTGGCGACTGGCCCTGGTGTTCATCGGCGCCTCCCTTGTCACGATCGGGGTCGTCGAACTGGTACGCGGCGGCCAGGATCTGTCCACATGGGTGGTGTCGAGTCCGATGCTGTTCGTGGCGGCGATCATGCTGCCCGAGCCGCTGACGTCGCCGGCCACCGAGCTGCACCGACTGTTGTACGCGGCGTTGGTCGGTGTGCTCATGCACTGCCAGTACACGATTGCGATCACCGACGCGTACACGTTGGCGTTCGTGCCCGAGGTGGCGTTGCTCGTCGGATGCCTGTACGCGTTCCTCGTCCGACTGGTATCGGGCACTGCGCGCCGGGTGCCGCTCGACGTCGTCACCGTCCCGGTTGCCGACCGAACCTACGCGGTGCGCGGTGAACCGGTCGGTGGCGCAGCGGTGTTCCAGGCGGGGCAGTGGTCGAGTGTCAGTGTGCCGCGGTGGTCGGCGCCGCTGTGGTCGGGTTCGCGGCGGGTCTTCTCGTTCGTGTCCGCGCCCCGGCAGCAACCGGTGGAGTTCGGCTTCACCGTCGCCGCGGCGCCGTCGACCTACAAGGCAGCACTGGTCGACGGAAACGTACGCCGGGTCTACGTCGACGAGATCGGAGGGGACTTCGTGCTGCCGCGGTCGTTTCCGGCGACCGGATCGGTGGTGTTGATCGCCTCCGGGATCGGGATCACTCCGTTCGTGTCGATGGTGCGGGAGCTGGTGCAGTCGGGCCACGATCTCTCCGGCCTGACCATCGCGCACGTGCTGCGAGATCAGGGGCGTGCCGTATACGCCGATGACCTGGAGAGCGCCCGGGCCGTGAATGCCCGCGTCGCGGCCGTCGAGGCGCCGGAACTCGCCGACGGGATCGATGATCCCACCCGGCTGGCCGAGCTTATCGGTTCCATCGCGGCCGGCGCACACTATTACGTGTCGGGTACGCCTGCGTTCGTCGAACGGACGTCGGCGGCGGTCCGCCGCCTCGACGGTACGACGCGGTCCCGGCCGTGGCGTGTCCACACCGACTCGTTCTCCGGATACTGAACGCGTCTGATGGAGTTCGAATACCACTGCGAGATAGTCACATTCGTCGTCTCGCCGAAGCACGCCTACTTCGGTAGGCCGAAGGACGGCCCGGCCGACGAGGTCGAGACCCGCACCCCAGCCTCGGTGGAGATCGTCGCCGACAAGGGGATTCGTGGTGATCGCTTCTACGGAATCCGAGCCCACACCGAGGCGGCCGTGACGTTTCTGGCGCTCGAAGCATGGATGGCGGCGGCGGCTGACGCCGATCCTGTTCTGGCCCGCCGCAACGTCGTCGTGCGTGGTGTCGAGCTCGATCCGTTGCGGGGACGCGAGTTCGAGCTGGACACCGGGTCGGGTCCGATCCGGTTCCGCGGCGGACGCCCTGCTCATCCGTGTTCGTGGATGGACACCGTTGCCGGGGACGGGGTGCGCAAAGCCCTGATCGGACGTGGTGGACTTCGGACGCAACCGCTGACGTCGGGGACGCTGAGCGTCGGTCCCGCGGTCTTGCGCACCGACGTCGAACTCGACGCCGCCCGCGCCGCCGACCAGGTGCGGCGGGCGCAGCCGACGTAACCGTTACCCCTTGACCCGGGGGGGGCGAGGTGATGGGTGGCGAACTCCGAAGTGGCTCAGCAGTTTGTCTCCCCGTTCGCAAATGGCGGCCGCCTGACCCGGGACGGACCGTGAGCGGGCACACCGGCCCCCTGCTGTTGGCCGCTGTCTGGCGGACGGTGCCCTTGACAGTCGAGCCGGTAACGCAACGTGCTCGTGTTCAACAGTAGGTATCGCTGAGCGATACCTACTGATGAACACCAGCAATGTCACTGTGGAGTTGTCAAGGGACGGATGCGGTCCCGGGTGTGGCCCGGGTGCGGAAGGTGCTACGCGAAAGTGTGTGTCGGACGGCCGGTCAGGCGGCGTCGTCGAGTCGCATGGTGCGGCGGTTGTAGGCGGGTAGCGGTCGGCGGTGCGGGTCGATATTGGCGGGCGGGACGAGCCACGGGTGGCGGTCGAAACCCATCACGATGTCCCAGCCGTGGTGGTGGACTTGGGTGTGGCAGCGTTGGCAGAGCAGGCAGCCGTTGTCGAGGTCGGTGGGTCCGCCGTCGGCCCACGACTTGATGTGATGCACCTGCGTATGGGACGGCGGTGCACCACATTTGATGCAGCAGGCGTCGCGGACGATGATCGCTTTGCGTAAGTGTGACGGATACAACCGGCGGGTGTGACCCATCTGTAGTGGTACGCCCTCACTATCGAGGATTATCTCCGTGAGCGAGCCGTCGCACGAGACCTGTTTCGCGGTGGCTTGCCTGACCGATCCGGTCCACGGCAGCGTTGCGAGGTCTCCGGTCGCGGGGATCGTCAGCATCAATTGAGTGCGCGGGGAACCAACGGTATCGACGGTAGCGCCGATCGCGGCTTGGTCGAGGATCAACTCGAAGGCGTCGGCGCGGCGTTGCTCGGCGGTGCGTCGATCTTCGGCGCCGTCGGGTTCGGGTCGTGGGCAGGACCGTTCGTCGATCATCGTCAGGAACTTCTCGCCCACGACCTGGGTGAGGTCGGCGCGGACTTCGACGCGGCCGTCGTCGGTGGTGTGGGCGTTGACCGCGTTCAGCGATGTGTCGTCGGCGGCGGCGAGGCCGGCCTCGGTGTCATCCACCAATGTGTTGCCGATGGCCCGCGCGTGCTTGCGCACGTCTGTCGGCGTCGCACCCGAGAGCGCTTGGGCAATCAGTTCGATCTCATAGCGAGAACGTTTATCCTCGGAAAAAGCGTCGCCACAGCGCTTCTCGATTTCATTCATGCCTCGCACGATGGCATCGACGATCTCGCCGGATAGTCGCCCATCGGCGGCGTGACGCGCCACAGCGGGCAGGTTGGGTAGGGCGTCGACACTTCGCATGGTGCGAAGAGCGGCGGCAGGTGCATGTCCTGACTCGATCAGCAGCTTCTTGGTGGTGCTGCCGGTTTTCTGTGCGACTCCGAGGGCGTCGAGTTGCGCTGCGTGCGTGGCGATCTGGTGGTCTGCGAGGTTGCGGATCAGGCGCCACGTGTCGAGGGCGTCGAATGTTGCTCTGCCCGTTGGGTCGTCGGTGGGTGGGGTGGTTCCGATGAGTTGATCGAGGAGAGTGGCTAGCTCTGGCATGACTCCAAGGTACAGGAACATTCGTTCGATTTCGAGGGTTTTCCACAGGCGCGAGACGCGCGAATTCGTCAGCTGTGCAGTGTTTTTCGTTGACAGTGCGTCGATTCGCGTTGACTGTGCAGCAATCGTCGACAGTGGTCGCACTTCAGTCACGCATGATCTCGGATCCTGGCCAATATTCGATCGAGGCAGTCCGAGGGGATTCGGGCTGAGTTTCGTCGCGCGCCGGCGGTGAGGCGCTGTCAAGGAGCGCAGTCGACCTCAGCCGGTGGGACTGTCTGGCGTATCTGCCCCGAGGTGCGGTCGCCGGCCCACCGCTCTCAATAGTTGCCTGCTCGACCCGCGGGGCGGCTTTCCGCACTCCGGCAACCGCAGATCCAGCGGTTCGGAACAGGAAGCAGTGGCCCACTGCCGCACAGTCGACGGGTTGGGGGCCTCACCCGGCCAGTGCGCGCAGAAAGAACCCCAGGTTCGCCGGACGTTCGGCCAGGCGTCGGACGAGGTAGCCGTACCACTGCTCGCCGTAGGGGATGTAGACCCGGACGCGTGCGCCCGCGGCTGCCAACCGGCGCTGCTCGTCGGCCCGTATTCCGTACAGCATCTGGTGTTCCCAGCTGTCCGGCGCGCGACCGAATTCGTTGGCGAGGATTCTCGCGGCGTCGATCATCGTGGGGTCGTGGCTTGCGACCATCGGATAACCGGAGCCCTTCATCAGTATCCGGAGGCACCGCTGATAGCTGTCGTCGACCTGGCGGCGGTCGGTGAACGCGACCGCGGGCGGTTCGGCATAAGCGCCCTTGCACAACCGGATTCGGGCGCCCGACGCCGCGAATTCGGCGCAGTCGTCCTCGGTGCGGCGCAGGCAGGCCTGCAGCACGGTCCCGGTCTCCGGGAACTCCGAGCGCAACGATCGCACGATTGCCAGCCGCTGGTCGACGGTGGTGTGATCCTCGGCGTCCACGGTGACGACGACGTCCAGGCCATCGGCCGTTTCGACGATCGTGCGCGCGTTCTCCTCGGCGATCTTCGCGCCGTGCTCCGGCAGTGCGAGACCGAGCGCGGTCAGCTTCAGGGACACCTCCAACGACCCGGCAGGTGACGGACGGCGTCCCGAAAGAGACTCGAGCAGAGCCAGATACGCGGTCACCGTGGCTTCCGCCTGGGATTCGTCGAGGGTGTCCTCGCCCAGGAAGTCGACCGAGACGGAGAGTCCGTCGGCGAGTTCGGCCCCGACGGCGGCCATGGCGGCGTCGAGCGATTCGCCCGGCACGAATCGGCGGACCACTCGTCCGGTGACCGGCCACCGCTGGGACGCGTCCTTGATCCGCTCGCTGCGCGATGCCGCGACGATCGCGGGCCGCAGCACCGTGTCGAAAACGGACCCCATCACAGTGCCGTCCAGTCGGCGACCATGTGCGGGTACGACGAGGTCGTGGGAGGTGAGAACGTCTCCTTGATCGTGCGAGTCGAGGTCCAGCGCATCAGGTTCTGCTTCGACCCGGCTTTGTCGTTGGTTCCCGACGCCCGGCCGCCGCCGAAGGGTTGCTGCCCGACCACGGCGCCGGTCGGCTTGTCATTGACGTAGAAGTTGCCCGCCGTGTTCCGCAGCCGGTCGGAGGCAAGGGCCACCGCGGCGACATCGGTCGCCATGACCGACCCCGTGAGTGCGTACTGCGCCGTCGAGTCGACCAGGCCGAGAATGTTCTCGTAGTCGGCGTCGTCGTAGACGTGAACCGCGAGGATCGGACCGAAGTACTCCGTGGCGAACGCCTCGTCGGTCGGGTCGTCGGACACCAGTACCGTGGGTCGGACGAAGTACCCCTCGGTGTCATCGCAGACGCCGCCGACCGCGACGGTCAGCGACGCCGACGACTTGGCCCGGTCGATGGCCGCGACCTGCTTGTCGAACGCGCGTCGATCGATCACCGCACCACCGAAGTTCGTCAGATCTCGGACGTCGCCATAGGCGAGTTCGTCGGCCTCGCCGAGGAACTCGTCACCCATCCGCTCCCACACCGACCTGGCGACATACGCGCGCGACGCCGCCGAACACTTCTGTCCCTGATACTCGAAAGCGCCGCGCGTCAACGCCGTTCGCAACGCGTGAGGTTCGGCCGAGGCGTGCGCGACGATGAAGTCCTTGCCACCGGTCTCGCCGACGAGGCGCGGATAGTTCCGGTAGTGCTCGATGTTGGCACCGGCCTCACGCCACAGATGACGGAACGTCCTCGTCGACCCGGTGAAATGGATCCCGGCCAGATCCTCATCGGCGAGAACGACATCCGAGACCGCGGCACCGTCGCCGTGGACGAGGTTGATCACCCCGGGCGGCAATCCGGCGGCCTCGAGCAGCGCCATGGTCAGCTGCGCCGAGTACGCCTGGGTGGGGGAGGGCTTCCAGACGACGGTGTTGCCCATCAAGACCGGGGCGGTGGGCAGATTGGCGGCGATGGCGGTGAAGTTGAACGGGGTCACGGCGTAGACGAACCCGTCCAGTGGACGGTGGTCGAGCCGGTTCCACACCCCGGGCGACGACTCCGGTTGCTCGGCGAGGATCTCACGCGCGAAGGCGACGTTGAACCGCCAGAAGTCGACGAGCTCGCACGGGGCGTCGATCTCGGCCTGCTGCACCGACTTCGACTGACCGAGCATGGTCGCCGCCGCGATCCGTTCGCGCCACGGCCCGGCCAGCAGCTCGGCGGCGCGCAGGATCACGGCCGCGCGGTCGTCGAAGCTCGTGTCTGCCCAGTCGGCGGCGGCAGCGCGGGCGGCGTCCACCGCGGCGCGGGCGTCGTCGTGGGTGGCATTGGTGATGAAGCCGAGTACCTCGCGGTGTGCGTGGGGCTGGACGACGTCGATCTCCTCACCCTCCCCGAGGCTCAGGTGGCCGCCGATGATGTGCGGGAACTCGCGGCGGCCGGCATGCGACTGTCGCGCCAGCTCGTCAACGATGCGCGCACGCTCGGGCGAGCCGGGGGCATAACTGTGGACGGGTTCGTTCGACGGTCGAGGGGGAGTGGTGATGGCATCCATGACCTCAGTCCACCGTCCCCTCCGACGTCGCGATATGGCCGATCGGCTGAGAGGGGTCTCGTAGTCTTGTCCGTATGGACAAGACGGCCGGTATCGCGCTCGGGCGGTTGGTCCTCGCCCTTGACCAGACCGTCGCGACCCTGGTCTCGTCGCCCCGCGGTCTCGACACGCCGGTGTCGACGATGGCGATGGTCGACGCCGACGACGTGCACTACGGGCTCGGGCATGCCGCCCGATCGGCCGACCTGTTCCTCCTGGTCGGGCTCGCCGACGACGTCGTCGTGGAGTGGCTCGGCGGCCTCGGCGCGCACCGCCCGGTCGCCGTACTGGCCAAGACTCCCACCCAGACCCAGGTCGGTCTCGCCGATCGACTGGGTATCGCGGTCATCGCCATCGACCCGCACGCCCGCTGGGAACGCATCTACAACCTCGTCACCCGGGTGCTCGACGCGGCACGCGGCGCGGTCGGGAGAAGCGAGTCCATGGAGTCGGGAAGCACCGGCGACCTGTTCGAGCTCGCCGCGGAGGTCGCCCGCCGGACCGGTGGTCTGGTCAGCATCGAGGACGAGCACGCGCACGTCCTCGCCTACAGCTCGGCCGGTGAGGAGGCCGACGAGTTGCGCAGACTGTCGATCCTGGGCCGCGAGGGGCCACCGGAGATGCTGGCCTGGCTGCGCGAGTGGGGAGTGATGGACGCGGTCCGGAAGTCGTCCGGCGTCGTGACGGTCGAGGCACGCACCGATCTCGGACTTCGGCCGCGTCGCGCGGTCGCCATCCGTCCGGCCTCGGGCGCACACGGCGATCGCTCCGACGTCCTGATGGGGGTCGTCTGGTTGCAGGAGGGGTCGCGCCCGCCGACCCGCGACACCGACGAGGTACTCGTCGGCGCCGCAGCTGTTGCGGCCCGGGTGATCTCGCGACGGCGTTCGGCAGGCTCCGACCACGATCAGCGGGTCCGGCGACTCCTCGGTGTCGGTGGCGTACCGGTCGACGCGGCCCACCTCGCCGCCCAGCTCGGCATCGCGCCGACCGCCACGGTGACGATCGTGGGGTTCACGGCCCCCGACGGCATCCGCGCCGGGCAGGTCTCGGCACTCATGCTGCACGCCAGCGCATTCAGTCCGCTGTCGGTCACGGTCACCATCGGTGACCGCGCGTACGTCGTGCTCCCCGACGTCCCGCTCGACGACGCCGTCACGTGGGCGCGGATCTCCGTCGACGCCGCCGACCGCCAATTCGGCGTGCCGGCACGCGCAGTCGTCGCCGGCCCCGACACCATCGCCGCCGCAACCGATCTGCGCTCTGCGATCGATCGTGTCCTGGACGCCGCCGGTCGCGACGCCGACCTGTTCGACGACGTCACCACCGTCGAGCGATCCCGCACCGGGGTGCTGCTCGCCGAGATCATCGGATTGCTCTCGGAGAACCCCGATCTCGTCGACACCCGGGTCGCCGGGCTCGCGGATCTCGACACTCGCAGCGGCAGCGAGTTCACCGCGTCGTTGCGCGCCTACCTCGACCATTTCGGTGACGTCCGCGCGGCAGCGGCGGCGCTGCACGTCCATCCGAACACCTTGCGCTACCGCATCCGTCGAGTGCAGACCCTGACCGGGATGGATCTCGACGACCCGGCGACGCGTCTCGTCGTGGCGCTGTCCCTGCGCGCTCGGTGAGAGTCGCTGCGCACCCGAGTCTCACCCCGACCGAGTGCCACCCCACCCGGCCGGCCGGTGGGTACCGTGGCGCCCATGCCCTCATCGTCGAAGTCCCTGTCCGACCTGACCGGCTCGCGGGTCGTCGTCACCGGTGCGACGAACGGTATCGGGATGGCCACCGCCCGCGCGCTCGCCCGGGCCGGTGTGCAGGTGGTCCTGGCCGTCCGCGACACCGATCTCGGCGCCCGGCGCGCACGGGAATTCGGCGGTGACTGCGAGGTGATCCGGCTCGATCTCGCCGACCTCGCCTCGGTGCGGACCTTCGTCGAGGAACTCGACGGCCCGATCGATGTGCTGGTCAACAACGCCGGCATGTTCCCGCATCAGCATCGGACGACGCGGGACGGATTCGAACTCGGCATGGGCACCAATTTCCTCGGGCCGTTCGCCCTGACCAATTTGCTCCTGCCGCGCATCAGGCGGCAGATCGTGTCCGTGGGTTCGGAGGGGCATCGCCGAGCACGTATCGATCCCGCCGACCTGGACCTCCGACGCGCCCGGTGGTCGTCGCCGCGGGCCTACACCGGGTCGAAACTCGCGGTGATGCTGTGGGGCCTCGAACTCGACCGACGGTTGCGCGACGTCGGGTCGCCGGTGACCTCGATGCTCACCGATCCCGGCTGGGCCGCGTCGAACATCTCGAACAAGCCGGGCCTGGGCGTTCTGCACCGCGCGGCGCAGGGCCTGGCGGGTGTCGTCGGCAACGATCTCGACGCCGGCGCGGCACCCACCCTGCACTGCCTGACCGAGCCGATCCCGCCGGGCAGCTACGTGGGGGTCGACGGACCATGGGGACTGCGCGGCCGACCGGTGCTGTCGGGCCGGTCGCTCACGGCGTGCGACTACGAACTGGCCGGTCGACTGTGGACGGAGGCCGAGGCCCGCACCGGTACCCGGTGGCCGCTGGGGTAGTGCTTACGTCGCCCTACCGGCGGACGCGGGATCGGTCAGTCGATCCGACAGCTGGGCGGTGAGTTCGTGCGCATACTCCAGTTGCCGCTCGAGCTTCTCGCACGCCAGTCGTGCGCGCTGCCGGAACTCCGCGACCTCCTCGAGTGCCGCCCGCCGGTCCGCCGGCGCCGCGTCGGAGTCGTCGAGGACACTCTCGGCGTGCAGGAGTGCGCGCATGTCGTCGAGGGTGAAACCGAGAGGCTTCATCCGCCGGATCACGAACAGCCGATCGATGTCGGCCCGGGTGTACAGCCGGAAGCCCCCGGCCGAGCGGGCGGACGGGACGACCAGACCGACCTCGTCGTAGTGGCGGATCGTCTTGATGGACAACCCGGTTTCGGTTGCCACCGCGCCGATCTGCAGGTGCTCGGCGGTGTCGGTCCCGTCGTCGGTCACGACCTGTCCTCTCTGCCCGGTCAGCCCACGCCGCCGAGCTGCCCGCTGAGACGTCGATGACGTTCGGCGCTGTGGTCGTCGAGGCCGACGATGGTGGCCGTCTTGCCCTTGGCTGCGTACTTGGTGGTGACGGCATCGAGCGTAGCGACCGTCGACGCGTCCCAGATGTGTGCGCCGCTCATGTCGATGACGACGTCGTCCGGGTCGCCGACGTAGTCGAACTGGTACACGAGGTCGTTGCTGGACGCGAAGAACAACTCGCCCAGCACCGCGTAGACGCGGGTTCCGGGTTCGGGATCGGCGACATCGACCACCTCCGTGAAGTGGGCGACCCGGCGCGCGAACAGGACCATCGCCGTCAGGACGCCCACGATCACCCCGTACGCGAGATTGTGGGTGGCCACGGTGACGACGACGGTCGCGAGCATCACGGCCGTCTCGCTCTTCGGCATGCGCCGCAACGTCTTCGGGTTGACGCTGTGCCAATCCATGGTGCCGACCGACACCATGATCATGACGGCGACGAGCGCGGCCATCGGGATCAGCGCGACGATGTCACCCAGCCCGACGACCAGGATGAGCAGGAAGAGTCCGGCCAGAAACGTCGAGATGCGGGTGCGGGCCCGGGACTCCTTGACGTTGATCATGGTCTGGCCGATCATCGCGCACCCGCCCATGCCGCCGAAGAGACCGGTCACGATGTTGGCGATGCCCTGACCGGTGGCTTCACGCGTCTTGTCGGAGTGGGTGTCCGTGAGGTCGTCGACGAGCTTGGCGGTCATCAGCGATTCGAGGAGGCCGACGAGTGCCATGGTGAAGGCGTAGGGAGCGATGACCGTCAACGTGTCCCAGGTCCACGGAACGTCGGGGATGAACAGGCTGGGCAGACTGTCGGGCAGGTCGCCCTCGTCGCCGACGTCGGGGACGGAGAACCCGACCGCGAGTGTGACCGCGGTGAGCAGCACGATCGCGACGAGTGGTGATGGGATCGCCGTGGTGAGCCGCGGCAGACCGACGATGATCGCGAGCCCCGCCGCGACGAGGGGATAGACCAGCCACGGCACCCCCAGCAGGTGGGGGAGTTGAGCCGTGAAGATGAGGATGGCCAGTGCGTTGACGAATCCGACCATCACGCTGCGCGGGATGAACCGCATCAGACGGGCGACACCCACTGCGCCGAGGACGATCTGGATGACCCCGGCGAGGAGCACCGCGGCGATCAGGTGATCCAGGCCGTGACTGGCGACCAGGGGCGCCACCACCAGCGCCACCGCCCCGGTGGCGGCGGAGATCATTGCCGGACGGCCGCCGACGATGGCGATCGTCACCGCCATCGTGAACGAGGCGAACAGGCCCACTCGCGGGTCGACCCCGGCGATGATCGAGAACGAGATGGCCTCGGGGATGAGCGCGAGAGCGACCACGAGACCGGCGAGGACCTCGGTACGCAGGCGCCGCGGGGAGCGCAGGGTCGCCAGCACCGACTGTTGTCGGGCAGGAGTCAGCACCTCGGCCGTCATCGGCGTCTCGACTTTCGTGAGGTAACGGAAACGTCTGTCGCGGAAGGGGTCACCCACCCTCGCGGGCGTCGGGCGATTCCGACGGCCGACGCCGCCCCGCAGGACGTGCCAACTCTACCCTCACGGGAGGGTAGAGATGCAAATGCGGGTGCGCGGATGGGCGTCACGCCACATAACTCCAGGCGCGCAACAACACGCCCCCTGCGCGATGCGCAAGGGGCGTGTCGACGATGCGGGATCAGAGAATCGTGAGCATCTCGTTGTAGGTCGGCAGCGGCCACAGATCGTCGGCGACGATGGACTCGAGGGTGTCGGCGACCTCGCGGACCGCGGCCATGGCCGGGACCAGTTTCTCCAGCGCGTACTTCGACTCCTCGAAGGTGGACTCGCCGTGCATGCCGGCGATACCGGCATCGAGGGCCGTCAACCCGTCGTGCAACGTGCTGATCAGTCCGGTCAGTTCCTCGAGCAGCGGTGTGGGAGCCTCGATTCCGGCCATCTTGAGCGACGCCGCGGTCCCGGCGAGCTCACCCTGGTACCGGATCGCGGCCGGCATGATCATCGTCTTGGCGATCTCCGCGGTCTCCTTGGCCTCGACGAGGAGGGTGAGCGCGTAGTACTCGAAGATGACGTCCTCGCGGGCCTCGAGCTCGCGGGCCGACAGCACGCCGTACTTCTCGAAGATCTCGACGACCTCCGGCGAGGTGTACTCCGTCACCGCGTCGACCGTCGTCCGCAGGTTCTTCAGTCCGCGGGCGGCGGCCTCTTCCTGCCATTCGTCGGAGTAGCCGTTGCCGTTGAAGATGACCGAGCCGTGGGCATTGACGATCTCCTGCAACACCTTCTGGACGGCGTCCGCGAGTTCGAGACCGTCGGCGAGGAGCTTCTCGAGGTCCGAGGCGATGAAGTCGATGGAGTCGGCGAGGATCGTGTTGATGGCGACCATGGGATCGGAGATCGACTGATTGGAACCCGGTGCGCGGTATTCGAACCGGTTGCCGGTGAACGCGAAGGGGCTGGTGCGGTTGCGATCTCCCGGATCGGCTTTGAGGGGCGGCAGGGTGTCGACCCCGAGTTCGATGACCCCCGCGGCCTTGGAACCGGTGGCGCCGCCCTTGGCGATCTGCTCGAAGACGTCCATCAGCTGGTCGCCGAGGAAGATCGAGATTATCGCCGGCGGAGCCTCATTGGCGCCGAGACGATGATCGTTCGACGCCGAGGCGACCGCCGCGCGGAGGAGCCCGCCGTAGAGGTGTACCGAGCGGATGATCGCGCCGCAGAAGGTCAGGAACTGCATGTTCTCGTGCGGGGTGTCGCCGGGATTGAGCAGGTTGCCCTGATTGGCGTTGCCGAGCGAGAAGTTGACGTGCTTTCCCGAGCCGTTGACGCCGGAGAACGGCTTCTCGTGCAGCAGGCATTTCATGCCGTACTTCTCGGCGACGGCCTTCATCGTGGTCATCATCAGCTGCTGATGGTCGTGGGCGAGGACCGACCGCTCGAAGACCGGTGCGATCTCGAACTGGCCGGGCGCGACCTCGTTGTGCCGGGTCTTCGCCGGGATCCCCTGCTTGAACAGCTCGCGGTCGAGTTCGATCATGAACGACAGCACTCGTTCCGGGATGGCACCGAAGTAGTGGTCGTCGAACTCCTGGCCCTTCGACGGCGGTGCGCCGAACAGGGTTCGGTTGCAGGTCATGAGATCTGGTCGCGCATAGAAGAAGTGCTCGTCGATCAGGAAGTACTCCTGCTCGGCGCCGGCGTAGGAGACGACGGTGTCGACGTCGTCGTGGCCGAAGAGGCGGAGCAACCGCATGGCCTGCTTGCTCATGGCCTGTTGGCTGCGCAGGAGCGGGGTCTTCTTGTCGAGGGCCTCGCCGGTCCACGAGATGAAGATCGTCGGGATGCAGAGGGTGTTGCCGTTCGGGTTCTCCAGGATGTACGCCGGGCTGGTGACGTCCCAGCCCGTGTAACCGCGGGCTTCGAAGGTGCCGCGCAGACCGCCGTTGGGGAAGCTCGACGCGTCGGGCTCGCCCTGCAGCAGCGTCTTGCCCGCGAACTCGGCGAGCGATGCACCGGTGGAGTCGGGTTCGAGGAACGAGTCGTGTTTCTCGGCCGTGAAACCGGTGAGCGGGTAGAAGACGTGGGCGTAGTGGGTGGCGCCCTTCTCGATGGCCCAGTCCTTCATGGCCACCGCGACGTAATCGGCGAGGGTGGGGTCGAGCGCGCAGCCGGTGTCGACGGTTGCGGCGACCGCCTTGAAGACGTGCTTGGGCAGCCGCTTCTTCATGACCGACAGGCTGAACACATTGCGCCCGAACGTGTCTGCGAGGGGTTCGGTGAACCCCGGCGCCGACACGTCGTAGGTCGTCACGGCCTCGATCGCCTGTCGGCGGGACATGCTGCCACTCATGGATACTCCTGGATGATCTGGGCCCCCCTGTGCGCGGGGGCGCACGACGACGTCGCTACGCCGTTTGTCGCAATTGCGAGCGCTTCGACGCTATGAGCTGGGTGTATGCGCCCGATTGCCCCTGTGTGACGCCGAGGAAAACTAGTGCCCCTCGGAACCGATCGGGGCAACGCCGTTTTCGAGAACCCGTGGCGCGACGGTCTACCGCAGCGTCGCGTTGTCGCCCATCACCGCGCCCTCGCGGCGCGGATCGGCGCCGCCGATCCAGCCGCCGCCGTGTCGCAGCAGTGCGCTGAGCCCGCTCGACTGTTCCTCGACCGACACCTCGGCTCCGCGTTCCCGGAGGCCGCGGACCAACGGATCGTGTGCGCCGTCGTCCGGGGTGTCGACGAGCGGGTGTTCGCCGCCGACGTTGGAGGTCGGGGTGTTGGCCGAGCCGAAGTCGATCATCGACACGGCCTGCTGGGGATCGAGGCCCCAGTCCAGCATCCCGACGATCGTCTTGACGACGAACTGGATGATCACTGACCCGCCGGGGGAACCCAGGGCCGCGACCACCTCGGCCGGCGCTCCGTCGGCGCCGGGCTGCAGAACGAGTGTGGGCGCCATCGACGAGCGCGGCCGCTTGCCCGGCGAGACCCGGTTGGCGAGCAGCGTCCCGTCGTCGTCGCGGGGTTCGGCGGAGAAGTCGGTCAACTCGTTGTTGAGTAGGAACCCGTCGACCATGTGGTAACTGCCGAAGGCGGATTCGATGGTCGTCGTCATCGTGGCGACGTTGCCGTACCGGTCGGCGACGGTGATGTGACTGGTTCCGTGTTCGGTGCCCGGGTGCGACCCCAGGGGCACCGGTCCGAGGTCACCCGCCGGCGCCTCGCCGAGCGAGGAGTCGGGTGAGATGAGCGCTGCCCGGGACCGCAGATAGGCCGGATCGAGGATGGTCGTGACCCCGCGCCCGGGCAGCGGGACGAAGTCCGGGTCGGCCACGTACTTGTCGCGATCGGCGTAGGCGAGGCGTTCGGCCTCGGTGACGAGGTGCACGGCGGCCGGGTCGGGACGCCCGCCGTCGGCGTCGAGATCGGACGGCGGCATCGACGGCAGATCGAAGTTCGCCAGGATGCCCAGCGCCGACGCGACGGCGATCCCGCCGGACGACGGTCCGGGCATGGCCACTATCTGTCGCCCCCGATAGGTGGTGACCACCGGCTTCCGGGCGATCGCACGGTAGTCGCGTAGATCCTGCTCGGTCATCAGGCTCGGTGTCATGCCGCCCGCGGTGCTGCCGGCCTCGGCGACGATGGCTCGGGCGAGCGGCCCCTCGTACATCGCGCCCGCGCCGTCGGCGGCGAGGGTGCCGAGCGTCTTGGCGTACGCGGGGTTGACGAGCCGGGCGCCGGCCGGCTTCGCGGCGCCGTCACTCGCGAGGAAGTAGGAGCGGGCCTCGTCGTCGGCGCCGAGGTCGGCCGCCGACGCGGCGATCGCGGTCGCCAACCGCGGGCTGATGTCGAACCCGTTGTCGGCCAATTCGATCGCCGGATCGAACAGATCTCGCCACGGTTGTCCGCCGAAGTCGGCATGGACCATCTCGAGCATGCGCAGCACGCCCGGCACGCCGATGGACCGTCCCGAGGCGCGGGCACTCGGCACGGGTGGGGTGGGATCGTCGGGGGCGATCCGGGTCAGGTAGGTCTCGGTGGCCGCCGCCGGCGCCGTCTCGCGACCGTCGAATGCCCGCACGCTCTTCGACCCCGCGTCGTAGTAGAGCGCGAAGGCGCCTCCGCCGATCCCGGAGGACTGCGGCTCGACGAGTCCCAGCACCATCTGCGCGGTGACCAGGGCGTCGGCGGCCGTCCCGCCGTCGCGCAGCACCTCGCAGGCCGCGCGGGTCGCGACCGGATTGGCGGTTGCCGCTGCGTAGGTGTCGGTGACGACCGGTCTCATCCCCGTTCGGAAGCCGGACGCGACTTCCGGTCTGGTGGCGATGTCGGTGGGTGCGGCCGTCATCGTCTGGGCGTCGATCATCTCCCCGTTGGGGATCTCGGCGCAGGTGACCGGACTCGCCTCCGGCCCGGCTGGATCCGAGCCGCAGGCAGTCGCGAGGAGGGCGGTGGCCGTCGCGACGACGAGGACACGTACCACTCGAGAGACTCCGGACCCGGCCGTCATCGGCCAAGCGTACTGACCGCGGGGCCGTTCGCGACGCGAACTGGGTCGAATGTTCAGGACAGCGGCCGTGACCGCATAGGGTCGAGGCGGAGGGCCGCACCGACATGGTCGGCCGGACGAGACGAACGGGGAGAATCGTGGGAGTGGTACGGCATCAGGCGAAGATCGACAGGCCGCGCGAGCGGGTCTTCGACTACATCGACGGTTACCAGAACGTCCCGGAGTACCTGCTCGGGGTCACCCGGTTCGAGCCGACGACGGAGAAGACCAGCGGACTCGGCGCGAAGTTCGCGGTCTCGATGGACGTCGGGCCGAAGACACTGAAGTCGGTGGTCGAGTGCACCGAGTACGTCGAGAACGAGCTCATCGAGTTGAAGGCCGTCGAGGGTTTCGACGCGAACACGACGTGGCGGTTCGCCGACGCGGACGGTGGATCGGGCACCGAACTCGACGTCGAGATCAACTACAACCTCCCCGGCGGTATGGCGGGCAAACTCCTCGGCAAGGTCGTGGGACCGTTCGCCGCTCAGGCGGTGCGGCACACAGAAGCGACGATCAGGAAGAAGATCGACTAGGAGCCGGATTTCGGCTCGGGCTCGGCCGACCGCCGTTCGCGCGCCGGGCCGGGTTCCGGTATCCGGTTGGGCAGGTGCCGCGAGAACAGCAACGCCAGCACGAGCAGGCCGAAGACGACGAACAGCGACTGCTGCAGGGCCGCGATCTGCGAATCCGAATAGGCCTGTGACACCGCCTGTGCGGACTCCTCCGAGCCGCCCGCGTCGAGGACGAGGGTGCGCGCCTCGTCGGCGGAGATGATCGGCACTCCCTGCTCGTCGACGGCGGCGATGATGCGTTGTTGGTCGGTGGGGGAGAGGTTCTCGGCGTCGTCGACCGCCGACACGAAGCCCGACGACAGCATGAGCAGGAAGACCGATCCCGCGACCGCGGTGCCGAACGACGACCCCAGGTTCTGGAAGGTGCCCTGCAGGCCGCCGACCTCCGAGGTGTCCTTCTCCTCGACAGCGGACATGTTGACGTTGCCGAGTTGTGAAGCGAGCAGACCGAAGCCGGCACCGACCACGAACATGCCCGCGGCGAAGGCGGCGTTGCGCAGATCGATTCCCACCGAGGCGATGACGAGAAGCGTCCCCAGCGCCATCGTGATCTGTCCGCCGCGGGCGATGAACCGTGCGGAACGCCGTGCGGTGAGCCAGGATCCGAGGATCGAGAACAGGACGAGCCCGACCGAGAGCGGCAGGATCTTCACCCCGGTCTGCAGTGCATCGCGTCCGAGCATCGTCTGCAGGTACACGGGAACCACGAAGAACAGGGCGGCGATCGCGAAGTACTGGGCGAGGAAACCGCCGAGTCCGCTTCGGAGAGCAGCGATGCGGAAGAGTTCGACACGCAGCAGCGGTTGGCGGCCGGACGTCGCCAGGGTGCGCTGCCGCAGGACGAACAACCAGAGCACGACGACCCCGGCGAGCAACAGGTATGCCACGGGGGAGACGCCCAGCGGGGCGATCTCGTCCCCGCCGAGCTCCGGCGGATGCTGCGGCTTCAGCCAACCCCACGTCTTCGACTGCAGGACGCCGTAGACGATCAGCGACAGGCCGCCGGCGGATGCCACGACGCTGAGGGGGTCGATGCGTACCTCCGGGTCGCGGGGTACGTCACGAATCAGCTTGGCCGCGAACAGGACCGCCACCATGACGACGGTCTCGGCGACGAACACGTAGCGCCACGACAGGTATGTGGTCATCACGCCACCGAGCAGCGGGCCGACGGCGGCGGCCAGCCCGGTGACCGCGCCCAGGATCGAGAATGCGGTGACCCGGGCCTTGCCCGTGTAGTTGATGGCGGCCAGCGATGCGATCGCGGGGATGACGAGCACCGCGCCCAGCCCCTCGACGAGTGACCAGCCGATGAGCAGGACGGTCAGGTTGGGACTCAGCGCTGTGGTCAGCGAGCCGATGCCGTAGATGACCGCACCGATCTTGAATGCTCTTGCGCGCCCCATCAAGTCGCCGAGCTTGCCTCCGGTCAGCATGAAGGCGGCCATCGTCAGCGCGTAGAAGGTGATCGCGGCCTGCATGCCGGTGATCGAGGTCCCGAGGTCGTCGGCCACGACCGAGATGGACACGTTCATCACGGTGCTGTCGAGCACCATCACGAACTGTGAGACGGCCAGGATGATGATCACAGACCAAGAGCGCATCGTCAGTCTCCTCAGATGTGGTGAGCGCTCTGATCTTTACAGGTTCGGCGGTTTACTGCGCGGGATTGAGCATCGGTACGAGGAACTGGCGCGCCACCGTGGCGAGCTGCGCGTCGTCGGTGATGTCGACGACGCGGCTGGGCACGGTGAGGAACGACGCGGAGATGCGGACCATCATCTCGGCCACGAGATCGACGTCGAGTTCGTCGGAGATGTTGCCCGCCAGCTGTTCCCGGCGCAGCTGGGCGGCGACGAAGTGCTGGACCGTCGCGAGCAGCATGCCGTCGCCGCCGATCATCGATTCGATCAGCATGCTGGGCTCGGCGTCGCTGATCTCACCGATCAGCGGGTTGCCGGAGATCGCCCGCAGCGAACCGACGAACCCGACCACGACGCGGTCGGCCACGGTGTCGGCGCGGGGGATCTCCGCGCGGAACCGGTCGAAGTACCGACGGAACTCGCGGAGCACCACCTGGTCGACCAGGGCGTCCTTGGTGGCGAACTTGCGATACAGGGTGACTCTCGTGACGCCGGCGCTCTTCGCCACCTTCTCCATCGGCGTCCGTTGCACGCCCAGCCGGCAGAAGAGTTCGAAGGCCGCGTCGAGCAGACGTTCGGCGGTGGGATCGGCGGCCTCGTCGGATTGAGCCGCGGATTCGAGAAACGCCCGCTGGAGAAGCGAGCTGGACAGCGAAGCGCCGGACGGCTGCGTGGTCACTCGCCTCACCCCCTTCCTCACATCATGACCGCATGAGCTTCCATGATCGCAAAATTCGCGAAAGAGGTGTGTTCTGGACCACGCGGTGGTAACAATGATACAAGGATACGTTGTTTGTCACATTGATACATGGAAGTGATGGGACGGGGTCATGGAAGATCTGAACAGGCGGAACCTGATACGCGCGGGCGGTGTCGTCGGCGCAGCCGGTGCGGTCGCGGCGCTCTCGCAGACGACGCCGTGGACGTGGTCGCCGGCGAACTCGGTGCCCGGCCGCGGTCGCGGCGCGGACCCGCGGCAGCTGTGGGACGACGAGGCCGACCCGGTGATCGCCAAGGTCATCGACAGCGGGCAGGTGCGCAACGTCAATCGCCTGCTGCGCACGTGGCATCGTAACTCGCAGCCGCTGCCCGCCGGGCTGCCCTCGGAACTGCGCGACTTCATGGAGCACGCTCGTCAGCTGCCCGCGTGGGCCGACCAGGCCAAGCTGGCCGACGCGGTCCGATTCAACCAGAAGCGCGGAACCTACCTCGGCGTCCTGTACGGCTTCGCCAGCGGCATGATGAGCACCGTCATCCCGCGCGAGGCCCGGTCGGTCTACTACTCCAAGGGCGGATGGGACCTCAAGGACCGCATCACCAAGACCGCGAAGCTCGGATACGACATCGGATCGCTCAACGCCTATCAGCCCGGCGGCGAGATGATCGTGACCTGCGTGAAGACCCGTATGGCGCATGCCGGCGTGCGCCACCTCCTGCCGCAGTCCCCGCACTGGGTGCACGGCGCGACGGAGAAGAAGCCGATCAGTCAGGCCGACATCATGGTCACCTGGCACAGCCTGCCGACGACCGTCATGCGCAACTTCGACAAGTGGAACGTCCCGATCGCGGCCGACGAATCCGCCGGATTCCTGCATTCGTGGCAGATCACCGCTCGCCTGCTGGGCGTCCAGGACGAGTACATCCCCGCCTCCTGGGCCGCCGCCGACTCGCAGGCGCAGCAGGTCCTCGACCCGATCCTGGCGCCGACCCCCGAGGGTCGCAAGCTCGCCGACATGCTGCTCGACCTCGGCATGAACCTCGACCTCTCGCTGATCTCGCGCGGCGTCCTGGGGGCGCTCACGCGATTCGTGCTCGGTGACAAGGTCGCCAACTGGTATCAGATCCCGCGGGAGCCCGTGTGGAGCCCGCTGCTCGAGACGGCGTGGGGTCCGTACGTACAGATCCGCGAGGGTCTGCTCAATGTCGGCATGCCGCGTGAGGCCTACTGGCTGTTCGACGAGTTCCTCCGCCAGTTCGTGCTGTTCTACATGTCCGAACTGCGGATGCCGATCAACATCGAGATCCCGGTGATCAACAACCCGAAGTACAACTAGCCCACCTGGTGGTATGTCTCAGAATCAGGCGGCTAGTCTCCGGCGTTCGATCGGCGCCTGGCTGCGTTGTCGTCGGTCGAGATAGCGATGCTATCCCTCCCTCCTCCGCCTTGCCAGACACCGATCGCTCCGCCGGATACTGGCCACCTACTCCTGAGACACACCACTAGTCGGCGGACTCCTTCTCAGCCCCCGCCGACTCACCGACTTCCACCGCCCGGTCCTGCTTCTTCTTGTTCCGCTTCGGCAACAGGGGGAGGCGGGGCCGGGCGGTGAGCCATTTGCTGAACGGTAGGCGTAGGAGGACGTCGACGAGCGCCAGCGAGGCCGTCAGTACCAGCACGACCAAGATGATCGAGCGCAGGATCGCCGAATGCGGGAACCAGTCGAAGAGGCCGCTGAGGAATCCGACGCGTCCGAGGACGTCCAGGATCAGTGGGTGTACCGCGAAGACCCCGAAAGCGCGCAGGGTCGCCTGGGACACCAGTTTTCCGCCGGCAGGCCGGCCGGCGGCGCGTCGGTCATCCCAGACGAGGCCGATCAGCCAGAGCAGGACGAAGCCGCCGATGAACCAGGGGAGCGACACCGGGTTCCAGGCCGTGTTGGCCTTCCACGGCACATTCCCCGGCGATGTCGCCAGCAGGTATCCGGCAACGGTGAAGGCCGCGCAGCCCGCCGCGACCAGGACGACCGTCGCCATGTGGTCGCGGAGCCAACGGTCCACCGCCTCGCGATGCTGCGCGGCCAGCACGCCCATGGTGATGAAGAGCGCGTACATCGGCAGCGTCTTCCACAGGTGCTGGTAGGCGACGTCCCAGACGTGACCGGAGGGTCGGGGGAGGTACTGGTAGACGACGAACACCAGGAGTTGGATCGCGGTCCCGCCGGCCAGCAACAGCCATGGGTGATTGCGGCCGCGTTCGAAGACCCACGCGATCAGTGGGAAGAACAGGTAGATCTGCATCGAGATCAGCAGGAAGTACAACTGGTACTTGCCCTCGCCCACGAGCAGGTCGTGCCCGAGCCGGGGCAGCATCTCACTGATCGGCGGGAACGGATTGTCGGCGATGATGATGTGGTCGGTGATCGTGTAGATCAGCGTCCATGCCAGGTAGGGCCCGACGACGAGCCCGAAACGACGCCGCCAGAACTGCCACGGCGACATCTCCCGACCCTGCATGCTCAGCACGAGGACGTAGAGGGTCACCGCCACGAAGCCGTATCGCGTCAGGTGGCACAGGGTGCCGACGAGATTCGCGCCCCTGATCTCGTCGGCACCGCCGTTGATGGCGTTGATGCTGTGCGCGACGACCACGAAGGTGAACAGGACGACCCGGACGAAGTCGGCGGTGTGCGCGCGACCGCGGGGCTTGGTCGTGGGCGAGGGAGGGGCCGACTCGGCGGGACGGGGTGCCACGGAGTCCGCAGACCCTTTCGCGCTGGTCGTGGTCTCGTCGTCGGCGGTGGGTGCCGACCCTGATGCCGCGTGCACCAACGAAAAGACCTCCCCGGGTGAAACGGTAGAACGTATGCGGTAGGCAGTGTACGGACACAGGCTGGCAGGAACCTCAACGCCGGGGTGTCCTCAGTGGTGACGATCACAGCCGGAAATGTCCGGTTCGCGTCGGGGTCGATCGTACCGGTCCTCGCATTCCGACGCCGGGCGTCACACATCGTCGTGGGTGTTCCCGGCGACGGGGGCGAACTACACGATCTTCACCATCTGAGGTGTGTGGTGTGGCCGGGTGAGGTCGCTCGCGTAGACTCCCGCTGTCGGGGAGCCGCGCCACCGTGGGCTCTTCGCGGTCCGCCTTCGTAGCTCAGGGGATAGAGCAACCCTCTCCTAAAGGGTAGGTCGTAGGTTCGAATCCTACCGAGGGCACCAGTCTGGCCGTTCCACTGCGCGAGTGCCGTCTCGCGGGGTTTCGGCCTACGAACTCACGCCGGATTTCGCGAACCGCCGACGGTAGACGAGTGGCGAGACGCCGACACTCGCGGCGAAATGGTGTCGCAGCAGCGTCGCCGACGTGAAGCCGACCTGGCGTGCCACCTCGTCGACGCTGGCGGTGGTCGTCTCGAGCAGGTTCTTCGCCGACAGCACTCGCTGTTCGGTCAGCCAGCGGCGAGGCGAGATGCCGACCTCGTCGACGAAGCGACGCGCAAAGGTACGTCCGGACATGTGCATCCGGGACGCCATGTCGTCGATGCTGATGTCGCGGTCGAGGTTGGCCGTCATCCAGGCCAGAAGCGATCCGAAGCCCTCGTCGGTGCACGCCGGCATCGGGGCCTCGACGAACTGGCGTTGTCCGCCGTCGCGGTGCGGTGGCACGACCATGCGCCGCGCGATGCGGTTGGCGACGGCCGGTCCCCAGGATTCGCGGACCAGGTGCAGCGAGGCGTCGATCCCGGCGGCTGTGCCGGCGCTCGTGGTCACGGGTCCGTCGTCGACGAAGAGGACGTCGGTGTCGACCTGCGCCTGGGGGAACATGCGCGCGAGATGGTCGCCGTAGCGCCAGTGGGTGGTGCACCGACGGCCGTCGAGGAGTCCGGCCGCGCCGGCGACGAACGCGCCCGAGCAGACGGTGAGGACACGTCCGCCGTTGTCGACGACCGCACGGATGGTGTCCAGGATCTCGACGGGGTAGTCACCGCTGATGCTTCCGCCGGGGATGACGACGAGATCGACGTCGCGGCACTCGTCCAGGGTGTGCGACACCTGGATCGACACCCCGTTGCCGACGGCCAGCGCGGTTTCGGGATCCGGCGTGGCGACCCGGAAGTCGAAGGCGGGGACGTCGTCGTCGGTGCGGTCGAGGCCGAACACCTCGTGCACGACGCCGAACTCGAAGAGCGCGACGTGTCCGTACAGGAGGACACCAACCGAATGCAGCACCTGACCAGTATGGCAGATAATTTGCGAACATTGACTGAACTGCCACTGGTGGCCGAAATGATGTGGGCGGAGGATTACTGCCATGACACTCCTCTTCGTTCTCGCCCTTGTCGTGGTCGCCTCGGTCGCCGGTGCAGCCGGCCTACTGAGTCTCACCGCGCGACGTACCCCCGTCGGCCAGCGGACGCCGGGCCAGCGGATTGCCGACTGGTTCACCCGGAATCCGCGGCGCCCCTACGGTCCCGACACTGAGCGAGTGGCAGCAGAACTGAGCATCCTCACCCGCCGGTACGACAAGCTCATCTGACCCGTCGGCCGCTGCGCTACCGTTGCGGTCGTGAGTTCACAGACAGTCCTCGTGACCGGCGCGACCAGTGGCATCGGGGCCGAGGTCGCCCGCCAGTTCGTCGCGAGGGGACACCGGGTCTACGGCACCACCCGCAATCCGGATTCCGTACGCAACCCGATCCAGGGCGTCACCTACGTCCGGCTCGACAACGCCGACTACGAATCCGCCGAGTCCTGCGCGGCCCTCGTCGGCGACGTGGACATCCTGATCAACAACGCCGGCGAGTCCCAGGCCGGTGCGCTCGAGGACACCTCGATGGCGGCCGTCGAGGATCTGTTCCGGGTCAACGTCTTCGGGCCGATCGCGCTGACCAAAGCGGTGTTGCCCGGCATGCGTCTCCGGCGCCGGGGCACGGTCGTGATGGTCGGGTCGATGTTGTCCAGCTTCCCGGTCGCCTTCCGGTCCAATTACGCCGCGACCAAGTCGGCGTTGAAGGCTTTCGCGCTCGCGTCGCGACGCGAGTTGGCGCCGTACGGGATACGGATGATCAGTGTCGAACCCGGCACGATCGCCACCGGCATCGGTGATCGCCGCAGCATTCACATCGGCGACGACTCGCCCTATCGCGCCGAGTACGAGACGCTCGCCGCCGCCACCCGGCGCAACGAGGACGCGGGCATCAGTGCGGCGAGCATGGCCACCCAGATCGTCGACGCCGCGCTGGCCGAGCATCCGAAGCCGTTCTACGCCAAGGGCAATCAGGCGGGGGTGGTCTTCCTGCTCCGGCGTCTCGCGCCGCGACAGCTGATCCTGGACATGACCGCGCGCAAGCACGGACTCCCGAAGGTGAAGATCTGACCGTGCGACTCACCTTGCGAGTCATCGGGATCGGGCCCGGCGGACCGCGTCAGATCACGCTGCAGGCGATCGACGCGATGGCCGACGTCGATGCCTTCCTCGCGCTGGAGAAGGGCACGGCGAAGAGCGGCCTCCTCGACGCACGCCGCGCCATCCTCGACGAGTATGCGCGCGAGGGGCATTCGCTGGTGGAGATCCCCGATCCGCCACGCGACCGGGAACCGGCCGACTACGACGCCGAGGTCCGGCGCTGGCACGCCGCGCGCGCCGAGCTGATCGCCGGCGCACTGCGCGACGAGGTCGGCGACGGGGGAGTGGCCGCGTTCCTCGTCTGGGGCGACCCCGCCCTCTACGACAGCACGCTGCGGATCGTCGACGATCTCGCCGCCCGCGACGACCTCGAACTCGCTGTCGAGGTCATCCCCGGCGTGACCAGCGCGAGCGCGCTCACGGCGGCCCACTGCATCGTCGCCAATCGCGTCGGCGAACCGATCCACACGACCACGGGCCGACGCCTCGCGGAGACGCCCGCGGGCGCCGACGCGAATCAGATCGTGATGCTCGACGCCGACCTCACCTTCCGGCACACCGCCGACCCGGAGGATCACATCTGGTGGGGCGCCTACGTCGGCACCGAGGACGAGATCCTGATCAGCGGCAAGGTCGGTGAGGTGACGGACCGGATCGTCGAAGCTCGCGCCGAGGCCCGGGACCGGATCGGCTGGATCATGGACATCTATCTGCTGCGCAAGACTCGCCGCTAGCTGGACCCTTCGTGACGCGCCCTCCGCAAGCTCCGGGCGCTCCTCAGGGAGCAGGGGCAGGGCGTTCTTTCGAATTAGGAGCGGGGTGGTGTCACAGGTGCTCTCGCGCCACGAGTTCCACCGTCACGTGCATCGCGATGGAACTCACCGCGAGCAAGGCGATCAGCACGAACATCTGCATCGCCGCGGCCGCCCACACCGACGCCCCGCCGAGGACCATGCCGACGAACGCGCCGGGGATCGTGACGAGTCCCACCGACTTCGTCTGATCGAGGCCAGGGACGAGCGCGGTCGCCGAGGGCGGGCCGGCGATCTCCATCCGAGCGTCCCGCGGGTCGAAGCCGAGCGACAGCGCGGCTTCCACCTCGCCGCGACGGACCGACAGCTCGTCATGCGCCCGGCGTCCGGCGAGCGAGGCGGTGACCATCGCGCCGCCGAGCATGATGCCGGCGGTGGGGATCACGGCGATGCCGCGAGCGGGAAGCACACCGACTGCCACCAGAGCGGTCACGATCGCGATCGTCGGCGCCGCCACCGGCCCGGCACACCACGCGGTTCCCGCCAGGCGGGGACCCCCCGGTCGCACGCGTCGGGCCGAGGTCCAGGACGCGGCGGTCGCCATCACCGCGACGAACAGCGCCGAGGCCCACAGGTGGGGGATGACGGCGGCGAGCACGGCAGCCAGCGCCGCGAGTTGCGCGCCGGCCCGGAGCGTGGCGACGACGGTCTCCCGGGCCAATCCGCTCCGACGGTTCACCAGCACGGCGACCACGGCCAGCAGTACGACGGCCACCACCAGTGCGGGCCCGATGCGCACCACCGCGTCGCCGATGCCGTTCACCGGTTCAGTTCACCAGATCTGACGCAGCGCGCCGAGCATCTCCTCGCGGATCTCGCTGCGGCAGATGACGAAGTCCGGCATGTACGGATGCCGGTTGTTGTACACGATCTCCGACCCGTCGAGGCGACTGCAGTGCAGTCCGGCCGCCAGCGCGACCCCCACCGGCGCCGCGTTGTCCCACTCGTACTGACCGCCGGCGTGGACATAGGCATCGGCATCGCCGCGGACGACGGCCATCGCCTTCGCGCCGGCCGAACCGACCGGCACCATCTGCAGACCCAGTCGGTTCGCCACGTAACTGGTCTCATACGAGCCGCCCCACCGGGAGGTGACGAGACGCCGGGTCAGTTCGCCGGTGGTCTCCGCGACGGTGTCGGAACGGAACAGTTCACCCGTCGCGGGCAGCGACACCGACGCCTCGGTGACGATCCCGCTCTCGGTCAGCGCGACGTGTACGGCCCAGTCCGGCGAGCCGCCGGCGAATTCCCTTGTGCCGTCCAGGGGGTCGATGATCCACACGCGCGACGCGGTGGCCCGGTCGCCGACGTCGGCGGCTTCCTCGGACAACACCGCATCGCGTGGCCGGTGTTTGCGGAGCACCGTCGAGATCCAAGCCTGCGCAAGCGCATCGCCCACATCGCCGAGCATCGCGCCGCCGAGCAGGTCGCCCGAACGGATTCCGAGGAGTACTTCGCCGGCTCCCTGCGCGATCCGGGCGGCCAGCTCGGCGTCGGAAAGTCGGGAGTTCATCCCACAACTAGAGCACACTGGTGGCATGCCTGAGCTCCCAGAGGTGGCCGCCATCGCCGACTACGTCGACGGCCGTGCGGCCGGACTCCCGATCCGCCGGGTCGACGTCGCGTCGTTGTCGGTGCTGAAGACCGCGGACCCGCCCTACACGGCGCTGATGGACCGGATCGTCGAATCCGTCGGCCGGGTGGGGAAGTACCTGGTCATCCGTACCATTCCCGGTTCGGCGGCCACTGCGTCAGAGCCGTTGCTGCAGCTGGTCATCCATCTGTCGCGGGCGGGCTGGGTGCGGTGGAGCGAGGACTTGTCGCCCAAACCCCTGCGGCCGGGCGGGAAGAGCCCGATCGCCCTGCGGGTGCACTGCGGCCTACCCGGCGAGGGGTTCGACGTCACCGAGGCCGGGACGCAGAAGCGACTCGCGGTGTGGCTGGTCCGCGACCTCGCCGACGTCGAACGGATCGCCGGTCTGGGACCCGACGCGCTCGAGCTGACGTCCGAACAGTTCGCCGAGATCCTCGCCGGCACCACCGGCCGGATCAAGAACGTGCTCACCGACCAGCACACCATCGCCGGGATCGGCAACGCCTACTCCGACGAGATCCTGCACACGGCACGCCTGTCGCCGTTCGCGTCGTCGAAAACACTGAAGGCCGACCAGGTCGCGACACTCTACGATGCCATGCGCGGCGTGCTCACCGACGCGACCGGGCGTCTGGAGGGGCAGGCCGTCGCGCGGCTGAAGTCCGAGAAGCGCACTGGTTTGCGCGTGCACGCCCGCACCGGCCTGCCGTGTCCGGTGTGCGGCGACATCGTCCGCGAGGTGTCGTTCGCGGACCGGTCCTTCCAGTACTGCGCCACGTGCCAGACGGGCGGGAAGGTGCTGGCGGACCGTCGGATGTCGCGGTTGCTGAAGTAGGTCGCGCCGGGCGACCGGGAAGGCAGAACTTACCGGCCGGTAGCCTGGTCCTCGTGACGACACGGCAGAGGATTCTCATCACGGGTGCGAGTTCGGGGCTCGGGGAAGGCATGGCCCGACGCTTCGCCGCCCAGGGACGTTCGCTCGCCCTCGCGGCGCGCCGCCGCGAGAAGCTGGATGCGCTGGCCGGCGAACTGCGGCCCACCGCCGCACAGGTCGAGGTCGCGACGCTCGACGTCACCGACGTGGACGCCGTCCCCGAGGTCTTCGGGAGGCTGGCCGACGGTCTGGGCGGTCTCGACCGGGTCATCGTCAACGCCGGACTCGGCAAGGGCGCACCCCTCGGCACCGGCAAGGCCGCCGCGAACATCGAGACCGTGCAGACCAATCTCGTCGGCGCGCTGGCTCAGGCCGAGGCGGCGCTGGAGATCTTCCGTGCGCAGAACGCCGGGCACCTCGTGCTGATCAGCTCCATCTCGGGTGTTCGCGGCATGCCCAAGGCGCAGGCCGCCTATTCGGCGTCGAAAGCCGGGCTGACGGCGCTGGGGCAGGGACTCCAGGCCGAGTTCGCGTCGTCGCCGATCACGGTGTCGGTGGTCGCGCCGGGCTACATCGAGACCGATATCAACCGGGGCGTGAAGACGTCCCTGATGGTCGAGACCGACAAGGGCGTCGACGCGCTGGTCAAGGCGATCGAGGCGGAGAAGGACTGGGCCCCGGTGCCCGCGTGGCCCTGGACACCCATCGCGGCCGCGCTGAAGTTCCTGCCGGCGTCGGTCAGCCGCCGACTGGTCTGACTTCTGTGATTCGTTCAGACAGCCGATGTTTCGCGTTCGACCCGCGGGCTACCGTCACGGGATGCCTGTTCACCGATTGCCGCGGCTGACGGCTGTCGTCGTGGCAGGTGTTGCGGGGTTCGGCTTGCTCGCTGGTTGTGCTCCGTCGGTACCGGTCGATCGTGACCCGATCCCCTCGGTGTCGACGTCGGCGCCGGCGTCGACCAAGATCGTGACCGCCGGACCACAGCGCGACGAACGGCCGGTGATGAGACGGTTCCCGCTCCTGCTGGGGTCGGGGGTCGAGGGCTGGGCGGCCGGCACTCTCGGGGACGACTCATCGGACAGAGTTCCTGGACCATCCACGTACTGGTTCGACGCGGTCGTGCACGTTGGTACCGAGCGCGCGGCAGAGTGGGCGGGGCGGTACGGCGCCGACCCGGTGGCCCCGCCTGACTCGGTGGCGGGCGCGTTGCGCGACCTGGTGCCGCCCGGCGGCTTTCTCGGCGGGCCCGCCCTCGACCGTGCGTTTTCGTCACCGGAGTGGCGCGCGACGGTGTACCTGTCGCTGACGACGGGTCGCGTGGTCGTCCTGGGTATCGACGACTGACCTGCGTAAGGTGGCCGTCGTGGCGAACAAGCAGGGACAAGTGGTGGCCTCGGGCGCGTTTCAGGTGTTCGGCGCTCGACAGCGGGATCAGGTCGGCGAACTGCTCGGCGAGATCTTCGACCGCACGGACATCGCGGCCTTGGGCTCCGACTGGCGGGGCATCGTCTACTTCACCCTCTCCGACGACGAGACCACCGCCGCCGACACGGTTCTCGGCTTCGACCCGTCGAGCGGGACCTCGGGTGAGCTGGCCACCGTCGACGAGGTGTCCGAGGCCGTCCGGACCGGTGACGTCGCCGAGGCCGTCGACGTGGCGAGCTTCGATGCGTGGCGGGAGGCGACCGGTACCCGCGCCCTGGACATGGGTGCCTGCGTGCCACCCGCCCTGTATGAATTCCTCGGCGGTGATCCCGCCGAACGAGACGTCGAGCCAACCGATCTCGTCACCTACGTGGCGACCGCGGCCGCGATCATGGGCCGCATCCAGTCGCTCGGCGTCGAACCCGGGGACGAGATCCCCGATGCGGTCTTCGACGAGGAGTATTGGACCTAACCGCCGGTTGAGCCGCCCTTGTGCCGGTTGAGCTTGTCGAAACCCCCTCAGACCGCGCGGCCTCGTCGTTCCCGATACCACGCGACGAGGGCGTCGGTCGACGAATCGTCGTGCGTGTCAGGCGCTTCCGACTGGATGATGGTGCCGAGCAGTTCCTTGGCCTGGGTCTTGCCGAGTTCGACACCCCACTGGTCGAACGGGTTGATGCCCCAGATGGCGCCTTCGACGAAGACCTGGTGCTCGTAGAGCGCCACGAGCTGGCCGATCACCGACGGGGTGAGCTGGGGGGCGAGGATCGAGGTGGTGGGGCGGTTGCCCGGCATCACCTTGTGGGCCACGACATGTGCGGGCACGCCCTCGGCGGCGATCTCGTCGGCGGTCTTGCCGAAGGCGAGCACCTTGGTCTGGGCGAAGAAGTTGCTCATCAACAGGTCGTGCATGGAGCCCGAGCCGTCGGGAGCGGTCGGCAGGTCGTCGGTGGGTTCGGCGAAACCGATGAAGTCCGCGGGCACCATCCGCGTGCCCTGGTGCAGCAGTTGGTAGAAGGCGTGCTGGCCGTTGGTTCCCGGTTCGCCCCAGAAGATCTCGCCGGTGTCGGTGGTGACGTGGTGGCCGCCGGCGGTGACCGACTTGCCGTTGGACTCCATCGTCAGCTGCTGCAGGTAGGCGGCGAAGCGGGCCATGTCGTTGCTGTACGGGAGCACCGCGCGGACACCGACATCCCAGAAGTTGTTGTACCAGAGGCCGATCAGGCCGAGAACGACCGGCGCGTTGCGTTCGAGGGGCTGGGTGCGGAAGTGCTCGTCGACCATGTGGAAGCCGTCGAGGAACTCGGCGAAGCGTTCCTTGCCGATCGCGGCCATCACCGACAGTCCGATCGCGGAGTCCACCGAGTACCGGCCGCCGACCCAGTCCCAGAAGCCGAACATGTTGTCGGTGTCGATGCCGAACTCCGCCACTTCGGCGGCGTTGGTGCTGACGGCGACGAAATGCTTTGCCACGGCGTCGGAGTCGGCGTCGAGCGCCTGCAGGAGCCAGGTGCGTGCGGCGGCGGCGTTGGTGAGTGTCTCGAGAGTGGTGAAGGTCTTCGAGGCGATGATGAACAGTGTCGTCTCGGCGTCGAGGTCGGCGAGGGTGCCGACCAGGTCCGCGGGGTCGACGTTGGAGACGAAGTGGCAGCGGATCCCGGCGTCGACGTAGTGGCGTAGTGCCTGATAGACCATCACCGGACCGAGGTCGGAGCCGCCGATGCCGATATTGACGACGTCAGTGATGGGTTGTCCGGTGTGTCCCTTCCACTCTCCGCTGCGGAGGCGGTCGGTGAACTCGCCCATCCGGGTGAGGACCTCGTGCACGTCGGCGACGACGTCCTGGCCGTCGACGGTCAGTGTCGCATCGGCCGGCAGGCGCAGCGCGGTGTGCAGGACGGCGCGGTCCTCGGAGGTGTTGATGTGGGCGCCGGCGAACATGTCGTCGCGGATCTCCTCGAGACCGACCTCGCGGGCCAGGCTCATCAGGAGTTCGAGCGTCTCGCGCAGCACCCGGTGCTTCGAGTAGTCGATGTGCAGATCGCCGACGTCGACGGTGAGTTCGCGCCCGCGTGCGGGATCGATCGCGAACACCTCACGCAGGTGCATGGCGTACACATGCGGCTGATGAGCCGCGAGCGCCTGCCAGGACTGCGTCGCGGTGATGTCGCCGTGGTCGGTGCCGGTGAAGTCGCTGCCAGGTGCCTGGGTGCTCATGACCACCAACCTTATGTGCTCGGCGTCGTGGCCGCGACGGTCGTCACACGTGGCGCGCAGGCGTCACCGGATCACCGCGTCGGTGTGCGAGGGGCCGGCGGGTCAGCGGCCCAGTGGCCCTCGCCCCAGACGCAGCAGCAGCATCGCGAGGGTGTGCCCCTCCTGGCCGAGATCCTGGAAGCGCTCGAGCACCTTCACCTCGCGGCTGTGGACCAGGCGGGGGCCGCCGGAGGCCATGCGTGCGGCACCGATCTTCTTCGACACCGCCGACCTGCGCTTGATCGCGGCGAGGATCACGGCGTCGAGCCGGTCGATCTCGAGCCGCAGCTGGTCGATGTCGTCGGGCAGGTCGCCGACCTCGGACGAGAGCTCGTACTTGTCGAGGTCGATCGAGTGCTCGAACGACGTGCCGCCGGAAGGGCGGGGGTCCTGAGCGCCGGGGCTGGGGCTGCGGTCGGTCACGCGCCCGATTTTGCCACGACGCCCCGCGACGACCCGCATGCGGCCGAGTCGCCCGACCCGACCACGACGCCGCTCGCGGCACATGGAAACTGGAGCGCATGCCCAACGCGCGGATGGTGTCCCTCGTCGCCCTGTCCCTGATCGTGGGTCAGCTGATCATCCGCGGCTGGCTCGTCGCGACGGGCAACTTCTACTGGGACGATCTGGTCCTCGTGGCACGCGCGTCGTCGAACCCGATCCTGTCCTGGGAGTACCTGGGCCACAGTCACGACGGGCACTTCATGCCGGCGGCGTTCCTGCTCGCCGGGGTGGCCACGTGGCTGGCACCGCTGAACTGGGCGCTGCCGGCGCTGATGCTCGTGGCGATGCAGGCGATCGCGTCGGTGGCGGTGTGGCGGATGGTGCGGGTCATCGCGCCGCGCGCCCGCATCGGTGCACTCGTCGCGCTCGCGTTCTATCTGTTCAGTCCGATGACGGTGCCCGCCTTCGCCTGGTGGGCGGCCGGCCTCAACACCCTGCCCCTGCAGGCGGCGATGGCGTGGATCGTCGCCGACGCGGTCCGCCTCGCGCGCGGTGACGTCGACGACGCGCGACGCCGGCTGGTGTGGACCCGCTCGACGATCGTCTTCCTGAGCGCGCTGGCGTTCTTCGAGAAGTCGTTGTTCATCCTCCCGGTGGCGCTGGTGGCCGCGGTCCTCGCGAACGGCGGTCCCCGCGCGACCACGGTGACGCTGCGGGCCGCCCAGGAGCTGTGGCTGGCGCTGACCGTCGTCGCCGCGTCGTGGGTGGCGGTGTACTTCATCACCACCGACCCGACGTCGGGTGAGCAATCGGTGGCGCAGACCGCGCGCCTGGTCTGGCGGTCGGTGACCGATGCGATCGTGCCGTCGCTCGTCGGCGGGCCGTGGGAATGGGAGCGGTGGACGCCGAGTCCGCCGACGGGTTTCCCGCAGATGTGGATGATCGTCGGCGGCTGGCTGGTCTTGGCCGCGGTGACCTGGTGGGCGGTGGCCCGCCGCCGCGGTGGCGCGGTGATCGTCGCGTGCGCGGCCCTCTACGCGGTCGCGGCGCAGATCCCGGTGATGTGGAATCGGTCGAGTCCGCAGACGGCGATCGAACTCGCCCAGCACATGCGCTATCTCCCGGACACGGCGCTGGTGTTCACCATCGCTCTGGCCCTGCTGTGCGCGGCGCCGGCCCGGACCACCGATGTGGGCGGACGGCATGCGCGCACGTCCGACGCCGAGGCCGGGCGCGATGAGGAGCGGTCGGCCGCGCTGCCCGCGTTCGCGTCCGTCGTCGGTGCGCTCGTCGTGGTGTCCGCGCTGGTGTCGCTGGTCTCGTTCTCGTCGTCGTGGCGGGACAACCCGACCGGCGACTACCTCGAGACCGCGACCGCATCGCTGCACGACGCCGCGACGCAGGGGCCGGGCGGCGTGACCATGCTCGACCAGTCCGTGCCCCTGGAGATCCTGCAACCCTTCGTCTACCCCGACAACCAGGTCAGCCGCATCTTCGGCCGCGTGGAGCCCCGGCCCGACTTCGGGGTGGCCACCGACCGGTTGTTCGTGCTCGACACCGCGGGAAATCTCGTGCCCGGCGGCGTGACGCAGCGTCGCACCATCTACGCGGGGGCGGGGACCTGCCGGACCCCGGAGGTCGACGGACCCACCCGACTGCGACTCGACGGTCCGCTCTTCTCCTGGCCCTGGACGATCGCGCTCAGCTACTGCGCGACCCGGGACGGCGAGATCGAGATCGCGCTCGCGGACGGGGAAGCGGTCCGGGCACCGGTCCGCGCGGGACTGGGGTCGGTGTATGTCCGGATCAACGGTGGCGGCGACCACGTCGATCTGCGGCCCCTGACGCCGGGGCTGCGGCTGCACACCGGCGCCGGCCGGGTGGGCGAGGCCGCCGAGGCGCGCTTCGCGGGCGGCTGAGTTCTAGTGGTGTGTCTCGGAAATAAGCGACTGGTCTCCGGCGCTCGATCGGCGCCTGGCTGCGTTGTCGTCGGTCGAGATAGCTCCGCTATCCCTCCCTCCTCCGCCTTGCCAGACCACCGATCGCTCCACCGGATACCGGCCACCTATTTCCGAGACACACCACTAGTCGTAGTAGAACGCGGAGATGTTGTCGCTCTGGTTCTCCGCGGCGATGAGGGCCCGCAGCGCCGACGCGGTCTCCTCCTCGGCGACGAAGTAGACGACCTGCGCGTCGCCCGCCGCGGCGACCTGCTGCTCCATCTGCTTGCGGAGCACCTCGGTGCCTTCCCAGGACGGATCGAAGGTGCCGCCGACGATGTGGTCCTGATATCCCTCACCGAAGGTGATGTGCATGTTGCCGTCGGTGCCGATGCCGTCGAAGACGTAGTCGCCGCGCTTGATCGCGTAGTAGCTCGGCAGGCCGGTCACACCGGAGCCGAACCGGGCCTGTGCCGGTTCCTTGTTTCCGGTGCGGACGTAGACGATCTCGGTGTTGGTCTGCTTCTCGTTGTTGTCGATGAGATCGTTCAGTTCGTCTGTGGTCGCGTCGATGAAGGCGAGATAGGTGAAGGTGTACCGCGACGCGATGTTGGTGTCCGGCGGGAGGTTGGTCGCCGCGCAGCGGGTGGTTCCGTTGCGTCCGAAGTCGACCCGCAGGACCACCTTGCACTCACCGCCGACGGCGCCGGGCGGGCGGTTGCCGACCGCGAAGTTCAGCGTCAGGCCGTAGTTGAAGTGGCCGCGGACGTCGTCGGCGTACGGGCTGCCCTGCACGGTGTAGTCGAAGGCGCAGGACGAGGTGGTGCATGCACCCGTCTGGCGCGAGGACACCACCGGCTGCTCCATCCAGAGGCCGGGGGCGGGCACCGACAGCAGGTCCGAGACGAGTGCACGCTGGTTCGCGAACACCTTCTGGGCCTGGTCGGCCGGCTGCAAGCTGACCGCGGCGTCGATGTCGTAGGTGACCGGGCCCTGCACGCTCTGACCCTTGACGTTCGTGACGTTCTTCGTCTCCGGGTCGAAGGTGACCTCCCACGCTCCGATCTTCACCTTGTCGTCGCCGACGAACTCGATCGGCGGGTCGGTGGTGGGCCAGCGTCGGGCGTCGGGGGTGCCCTTGTTGGGCGCCGGGAGCTCGGCCCCGAGCTGCGGCGCGTCGCCGTTCTCGATGTTGCCGATGTCGCCGGCGAGGTTGTCCGGGCCGAGGATCGTGCCCAGGCGCGGCAGGCTGGTGAAGCGGGTGGAGGCCCACTTGTTGTCGAGCGGGGCGGCGTCGAGATTCGTCTTCTCGGCGTCGACGAGGAGTTCGTTCCACAGAGCGCCGGGGGCGCTGAGGAACGGGCTGTTGCCGATCTGCCGGTACTCGCCCTGCTGTGAGCCCAGGGTGATCGTGCCCTCGGCGGTGTTCGACGTGGTGACGATCAGGTCGTCGAACTCGACCGTCCCCTCGCCGCGCTCGTCGTCGTACTTGTAGGTGACCTTGCCGGTGAACTTCGCCGCCGGGCTCGTCGCCATCTTGAACAGCACCTCGTCGAGGCTCTTCTGCGCACGGAAGGCGGGGGTGGGCTCCACGGTGCCGGCGCTGCTGAACGGGACGAACGACAGGACGAGCGCGATGACGAGGGCCAGTGCTCCGACACCGAGGGCGATGGCGGCGGGGACGATGGACGGTCTCTTCATGGCGCCTCTTCCTGCTCGCCGGGGCGTCGTCGCCGCGTGCGAGTTGTTCGCAGACAGGGCACCCCGAGCCGGTGATACCGCGTCATATTAGCCGCGGGACACGGCGATCGGGGCCTCAACCCACGGGGCCGGTCGGCTGTTCGGTCGACCACGTGCCGGGGTCGACCGAACCGGCCGACGGGGGTCTGTCGGCGGTGGCGGGTAACCTGGACAACCGATGAACAGCTCTTCTTCTGCCCCTCTTCTCGCCGGTCGCGCGGGCGCCGCTCCCTCGGGTGCGGCCGCCGACGACCGGGTCGCGCGCCTGCTCGACGGTCTCAACCCGCAACAGCGCGCCGCGGTGCTCCACGCCGGCGCGCCGTTGCTGATCGTGGCGGGCGCGGGCTCGGGCAAGACGGCGGTGCTGACCCGCCGGATCGCCTACCTGCTCGCCGCGCGGGACGTCACGCCCGGGCAGATCCTGGCCATCACCTTCACCAACAAGGCCGCCGCGGAGATGCGCGAGCGGGTCATCGACCTCGTCGGCCCCCGCGCCGCCTACATGTGGGTCTCGACCTTCCACTCCACATGCGTGCGCATCCTCCGGGCGCAGTCGGGGTTGCTGGAGAAGATGAACTCCAACTTCTCCATCTACGACGCCGACGACTCGAAGCGGTTGTTCGGCATGGTCATCCGTGACCTCGACCTCGACCCCAAGAAGTTCAGCCCGCGCGGCGTTTCGGTGGCCGTGTCGAACTTCAAGAACGAACTCATCTCGCCCGACGAGGCGCTGGCCGCGGCGCCCGAGGACGACCCGACGTCGACGACGATCGCGCAGATCTACGCCGAGTACCAGCGCCGTCTGCGCGCCGCAAACGCCTTCGACTTCGACGATCTGATCGGGGAGACCGTCGCGCTGCTGCATCGGCATCCGCAGGTCGCGGAGTATTACCGGCGCCGATTCCGTCACGTTCTCGTCGACGAGTACCAGGACACCAACCACGCGCAGTACGTGCTCATCCGCGAACTGGTGGGGGAGCAGACCACCGCGAGTGGTCTGGAGCCCTCGGAGCTGTGCGTCGTCGGCGACGCCGACCAGTCCATCTACGCCTTCCGCGGTGCCACCATCCGCAACATCGAGGAGTTCGAACGCGACTTCCCGTCCGCCGAAACCGTTCTGCTCGAACAGAACTACCGGTCGACGCAAACGATCCTGTCGGCGGCCAACGCCGTCATCGCGCGCAACTCCAACCGGCGCGAGAAGAAGTTGTGGACCGACTCCGGTGACGGCGAACTCATCGTCGGCTACGTCGCCGACTCCGACCGCGACGAGTCGACGTTCATCGCCAAGGAGATCGAGGAACTCACCGACTACTCGATCGGCGGGTCGTCGAGTCACAAATACTCCGACATCGCGGTGTTCTACCGCACCAACACCGGTTCGCGTGCGATCGAGGAGGTGTTCGTCCGGCACGGGATTCCGTACAAGGTCGTCGGCGGCACCAAGTTCTACGAGCGCAAAGAAGTGCGGGATGTGGTGGCCTACCTGCGGGTGGTCGCCAACCCCGACGACTCGGTCAGCCTGCGCCGGATTCTCAACACGCCTCGGCGCGGTATCGGCGATCGCGCGGAAGCCTGCGTCGCCGTGCATTCGGAGAACACCGGACGGAGCTTCTACGAGTCGCTGATGGACGCTGCCGAGGGCAAGGTCGCATTGCTCAACACGCGGGCGGTCAAGCAGATCGGCGGGTTCGTCGAACTCATCGAAGGGCTCCGGTCGGACTTCCTGACCCACTTCGGCGAGGCCGGCTCGGAGGACGCGGATGTGGCCTTCCTCGACGCCACAGAGGAGTCGGCCGACATCGGCGAACTCGTCGACGCGATCGTCGAGCGCACCGGCTACCGCGCCGAACTCGAGGCGTCCAACGATCCACAGGACGGCGCACGCCTCGACAACATCAACGAACTCGTCGCCGTGGCACGGGAATTCAGTGCCGACGCCGCGCAGGTCGACGCCGATGCCGACGACCCCGAGGTCGAGGTGGACCGCGAGGGCGAGCCCGAACCCGGTTCGCTCGCAGCGTTTCTCGAGCGGGTCTCACTCGTCGCAGACGCCGACCAGGTGCCGGATGAGGGCGAGGGCGTGGTCACGATGATGACCCTGCACACCGCCAAGGGCCTCGAGTTCCCGGTCGTCTTCGTCACCGGTTGGGAGGACGGTCATTTCCCGCACATGCGCGCGCTCGGCGACCCGGCCGAGCTGAGCGAGGAGCGGCGCCTGGCCTACGTCGGGATCACCCGCGCCAAGCAGCGTCTGTACCTCACCCGGTCGGTCACCCGCGCCTCCTGGGGGCAACCGGTGTCGAACCCGGAATCCCGTTTCCTGCAAGAGATCCCGCAACACCTCGTCGACTGGCGCCGAACCGAACCCAAGCGCTCCATGCGCGGCTTCGGCGGATCGTCGGGCGGCGTGTTCGGCCGCGACGGGGCATTCTCCGGTTCGGGTGGTTCGTCGATGGGCCGTGGCCGCTCGTCGTACTCGTCGGATCCGGCCCGCGGACGCAACAAGCAGGTTCAGCTCGACATCGGCGACCGACACAACCATCCGAAGTACGGCATGGGCAAGGTCGTGGCCAAGGAGGGCAGCGGCGCCACCGAACGCGTCACCATCGACTACGGCGGCAGCGCGGGACGTGTCACGCTTCTCACCGCGGGCGGGATTCCCGGCGACAAGCTCTAGGGCTGGGTTCGCAAGGAGCGCACGCCCCCGCTCCCTGATCCGGAAGAAGTGACCCCCACTGCTCCCTGAGGAGCGCCCGGAGCTTGCGGAGGGCGCGTCACGAAGGGTCCTGGCAACCGAGACTGCGAATACCCTTCGTGACGCGCGCGAGCTCGCCCCTCAGCAACCGCGCCTGACGGCCATCGTGGACTACGAAAGAACTCGTTGTGCTCGGAGCGGGCCCAACCACTGCTCCCTGAGGAGGCCGGAGCTTGCGGAGGCCGTCACGAAGGGTCCTGGTGAGACCGCGTCGCCAACCCCTCGTGGCTCGCCGCGACCTGTGGGGCCCTTCTGCTAGCCGGTGTAGCCGGAGAGCTTCACGCCCTTGGCGGCGAGCCAGGGCACGGGGTCGATCTTGGTGTTGCCGTTCTTCCACACCTCGAAGTGCAGGTGCGGGCCGAACGAAAAGCCCTCGTTGCCCACCAGGGCGATGACGTCGCCGGCGGTGACGCGCTGGCCTTCGGTGACCAGGACGCCCGAGGAGGCCATGTGGCCGTACATGGTGACCGTGCCGTCGGCGGCCTGGATCTGAACCCAGTGGCCGTATCCCGACGCGGGCTCGGCCTTGATCACGACACCGTCGGTGGCGGCGTGGATCGGGGTGCCGAGGGGAGCGGCCATGTCGATGCCGCCGTGCATGGTGCCCCAGCGCATCGCGAAGGCGGAGGTGAAGTCGTAGCTGCCGAGCGGGATCGGCGAGGTGAAGAGCGGGCGCCGGGCCAGGGCCTCGCGACGATCCTGGTCCGCCGCCATTTTGGCGCCCACACCCAGCTGATTGGTGAAGACGTTCATCTGGTCGGTCTGTGCGGTCGCAGCAGCGACGCCGGGGCCCAGCTCCGCGGGTGCGGCGCCCGGGGCGGTGGCGTCGTTGACGGCCGCGGCGTTCACGGGTGCAGGCGCCTCGTCGCTCGTGCCGACCTGAGCGACCGCGGCGACGGCCGCGCCGGCGGCCATGGCGATGAGAGCTGCGCGTCCGCCCTTGAGGGCGTTCGGCGGCGCCGCGATGCGGTGCTTGCCGCCACGCCGGACCCGTTGTCCGGCCGGATTCGTCCGGAAGGGGCGATGCTCGGTGTCGTCGTCGAGATCGTCGTCGTCGAGCGAACGGAGTTCGCCTCCGTCGAAGATGTCAAGCTCGGCGCCCTCGACGTCGAACGGCTCGTCGTGCTCGTACTGATCGAACTCGTGCTCGGGGATCAGGATGTCCTGAGTGATCTCCGAACGGGTGGGACGGTAGTAGCCCTGCCACGACGACGGCGTCCAGCCGGCGTCGGAGTGCTCGCGAGTGGAGGTGTCGGAGTCTGCGAAGTCGAACTCGTAGTCGGTGAGGTCGTACCCGGCCGCATCGTCGGTGTCGACAATGGGGATGATCGTGGTCATCTCTTCCGCTGTGACGTCATCGATCAACCCGCCCGATCGGACGCGGCCCGATCCGCGTGAGACACCGAGTCCCGCCAAATCGTCCACCTCATCTCTTCGCTACCGCATCTCGTCGCCGGCGGATCGAAGTCACCGTCCGTAATCCTTCTGTGACCACCGCTGAGAGCCGACGGTAACGAAATGATTGCGGCAAGTCCAACCGTAGACAGCGACAAACCGGCATATTGTGAGCTGAGTCACATGGCTGGTCGCCAAGTATGGAAATTGCCGGATTTTCTGTTCACTACAGCAAATTCAACCTGTGAAGACCGCGCGCCGATGGATTCTGCGGTCGTCGCAGTTCATGGGGTCGGACCGACGCTGCGGACCTCACGTCACGACGTCAATACTGTGAGAACCGACCGAGCGAGTGATCTGTCGCACAAGCGCAGGGTGCGCGCGGGGTGGCGATTCCCGACAGGTTTAAAGTCCGATATGGCCCGCATTACACCCTTGCGCGGGCAAATCTACGAGATGGTGAGCTGAATGGATCTCTTCGAATACCAGGCGAAGGAACTGTTCGCCAAGCACGGGGTTCCCACCACACCCGGTCGGGTGACCGATGATGCCGCCGATGCGCGGGCGATCGCCGAGGAAATCGGCAAGCCCGTGATGATCAAGGCGCAGGTCAAGACCGGCGGGCGTGGCAAGGCAGGCGGCGTCAAGTACGCCGCGACCCCGGACGACGCGCAGTCCCACGCTTCCAACATCCTTGGCCTCGACATCAAGGGCCACGTCGTCAAGAAGCTGCTGGTCGCCGAGGCCAGCGACATCGCGGAGGAGTACTACATCTCCTTCCTGCTCGATCGCACCAACCGCTCCTACCTGGCCATGTGCTCGGTCGAGGGTGGCATGGAGATCGAAGAGGTCGCGGCGACCAAGCCCGAGCGCCTCGCGCGGGTCGCCGTCGACGCCGTGAAGGGTGTCGATCTGGAAACCGCGCGCTCGATCGCCGAGCAGGGCCATCTGCCTGCCGAGGTGCTCGACGCCGCAGCGGTCACCATCGCGAAGCTCTGGGAGGTCTTCGTCAAGGAAGATGCCACCCTGGTCGAGGTCAACCCGCTCGTCCGCACCCCGGACGATCGGATCCTCGCCCTCGACGGCAAGGTCACCCTCGATGCCAACGCCGACTTCCGTCAGCCCGGCCACGAGGAGTTCGAGGATCGCGACGCCACCGATCCCCTGGAGCTCAAGGCCAAGGAGAACGACCTCAACTACGTCAAGCTCGACGGCGAGGTGGGCATCATCGGCAACGGCGCGGGACTGGTCATGTCGACCCTCGACGTGGTCGCCTACGCCGGTGAGAAGCACAACAACGTGAAGCCCGCGAACTTCCTCGACATCGGCGGCGGCGCCTCGGCCGAGGTCATGGCTGCCGGCCTCGACGTCATCCTCGGCGACGAGCAGGTCAAGAGCGTCTTCGTCAACGTCTTCGGTGGCATCACCGCATGTGACGCCGTCGCCAACGGCATCGTCGGTGCTCTCGAGAAGCTGGGGTCCGACGCCAACAAGCCGCTGGTCGTCCGCCTCGACGGCAACAAGGTCGACGAAGGCCGCAAGATCCTGGCCGATGCGAACCACCCGTTGGTCACGCTCGCCGAAACCATGGACTCGGGCGCCGACAAGGCCGCCGAGCTGGCGAGCAAGTAAGGGAGCCACGGAATATGTCGATCTTTCTGAACAAAGACAACAAGGTCATCGTCCAGGGCATCACCGGCGGTGAGGGCACCAAGCACACCGCTCTGATGCTCAAGGCCGGCACCAACATCGTCGGCGGTGTCAACGCGCGCAAGGCCGGCACCACCGTGTCGCACGTCGACGCCGACGGCAACAACGTCGAGCTGCCGGTGTTCGCATCGGTCGCCGAGGCCATGAAGGAGACCGGGGCCGACACCTCGATCGCCTTCGTGCCGCCGAAGTTCTCCAAGGACGCCATCATCGAGGCCATCGACGCGGAGATCCCGCTGCTCGTGGTCATCACCGAGGGCATCCCGGTGCAGGACTCCGCCTACGCGTGGGCCTACAACGTGGAGAAGGGCGAGAAGACCCGCATCATCGGCCCCAACTGCCCCGGCATCATCACCCCGGGTGAGGCGCTGGTGGGCATCACGCCGAACAACATCACCGGCAAGGGGCCGATCGGTCTGGTCTCCAAGTCGGGCACCCTGACCTACCAGATGATGTACGAGCTGCGCGATCTCGGCTTCTCGACCGCCATCGGCATCGGCGGCGACCCGGTCATCGGCACCACCCACATCGACGCCATCGAGGCGTTCGAGAAGGATCCCGAGACCAAGCTGATCGTGATGATCGGTGAGATCGGCGGCGACGCCGAGGAGAAGGCCGGCGAGTACATCAAGGCCAACGTGACCAAGCCCGTCGTCGGCTACGTCGCGGGCTTCACCGCCCCCGAGGGCAAGACCATGGGCCATGCCGGCGCCATCGTCTCCGGCGGTGCGGGCACCGCGCAGGGCAAGAAGGAAGCCCTCGAGGCTGCGGGCGTCAAGGTCGGCAAGACGCCGTCCGAGACCGCCGCGCTGGCGCGGGAGCTCTACGAGGCACTGTAAGAAGTCACGAGAACCGAAGAACCCGAGCGGGTCTGCCCGCTCGGGTTTTTTCGTGGGCCGACCGACCGGATCGGCGCGTGCGATAATTCGTCGGTGAACTCCCCGGCGCGACGCGGCGCGATCTCCCAGCTGGCAGGGGAGTCGATGCGGTTCGCCGGGGTGGTGGCCGACGTCGCGGAACGTCTACCCCTCGCGGGCGGGGTCGTCGGGTCCGTCCGTGCGCGGCTGGCCGAGGCCGCCGACACCGCTGTCACCGTGGTGGTCTCGACGACGCGAGCCGTTCTGGGAGTCGTCATCCGGGAGGTCGTCGACGCATTGGTCGAGGAGGTCGACCTCACCGACCTCGTCCTCACCCACGTCGACCTGAAACGACTCATCAGCGAGGTCCTCGCACTCATCGACATCGACGAGGTGATCACCACGGTCGATCTCGATCGGGCTGTCGCACAGGTGGATCTGATGGCGGCGATCGATCTGGTGGACCTCGACAGGGTGATCGGCAAGGTCGATCTCGACTCCGTCGCCACCCGGATCGACATCGACGCGATCGCGGCCCGGATCGACATCGACGCCATTCTCGGGCGCGTCGACCTGATCGGACTCGCCGAGGAGATCATCGACGGTGTCGACCTCCCCGACATCATCCGGGAGGCGAGCACCTCGGTGACCGCCGATGTGATGACCGACGTGCGCAGCACCAGCGAACGTGCCGACGACGCGGTGGCCAACGCGGTCAACCGATTCTTGCGTCGCCGCGGTGCCGCGGCCATCGAGGCAGCTCCCGATGAGGAGGGGCCACGATGACCGCGGAACCGAAACCGACAGAGCTGCTGCAGAACTCGTCCCCGACGACGCCCGGTCTGCCGCCCGTGCACAAGGCCCATGCGGTGCAGGACCGGGACAAGAACGCGGGCATCGTGAGCCGGGGTGTCGCCTCGTTCCTCGACCTCCTCGTCGTGTGGACGATCCTCGGTGCCGCCTATGCGGGCCTGTCCCTGATGAAGTTCGTGCTCTCGGTCAGCGAATTCTCGTTGCCGGAGGTCGATCTGGTCTTCACCACGACCGGCTTCGTGCTGGTGGCGGTGCTCTACCTCGCGACGTGCTGGGAGGTCTCCGGACGCACACTCGGGTCGGTCGTGATGGGCCTGCGGGTGGTCAATTCAGAGGGTGCCCGGATTCGGCCGACCATCGCAGTGCTGCGCGCCCTGCTCTGTACGTTCTTCGCGATCGGTCTGGTGTGGGTGGTCGTCGACCGGCGTCGGCGGTCGGTGGCCGACGTCCTCCTGCGCACCCGGGTCATCTACTCTCGCTGACCGCCTTGAGCTGAGCCAGTCCCTTCTCGAAGTCCTTGCCCAGCATCTTGTCGAAGATGCCGAAGAACCCTGCCACGCGGCTGAACAACGTCTGTGCGCCGACCATCGTCCAGGACACCCGCGTCGCCTGTCCCTCCGGCGCGAGTTCGAAGGTGACGGTGTTGGTGGCCTTCATCGGCTTCTCGAAGGCAAGGTGCACCTCGACCTCGCGCGGCTCGTCGACGCGCGTGATCTCCATGGCGCCGCGTCCGGCCTTCTTGTTGCCCGACCACGCGTACTTCGCGCCGACACCGGATTCCGCACCGGAGTAGTCGCGCGTCATGTCGGGGTCGACGCCCTCCCACGGCGACCAGTGCACCCACTGGTGGAAGTCGACCAGGTACGGCAGCACCGCAGTGGGCGGTGCGTCGACGATGGTGGATCGGGTGATGCGGAAGGTGTCGGACATGCGGGCCCCCGGAAGAGATCGGTCGGTGGTACGGAACGGGTGTCGGGCTGACGAGAGTATGACACCGGGCGCCGACGGATATCATCCCGTCGGGGCGTCGCGGAGGGTGTCGACGTCAGGCCGGAGCCGCCCGGCCGCGGCGGGATACGGTGTGAGGCATGGGTGAGCGGGCACGGCTGACGGCGACAGACCTGCGCGTGATGATCGTCGACGACGATATGTGGGAATCGTGGGATGCGCCGGTCGGTGAGCCGGCCACGACGTCCGATGGTGCGGACGACACCTATGCCATCGAGCTCGACCGGGCACGCCGAAAGAGCGGTTCGGACGAATCGGTCACCACCGGCGCCGGCGCGATCGGCGGCCGGCGAGTGGCGATCGTGCTGGGGGAGTTCGAGTTTCTCGGCGGGTCGATCGGGCGCGATGCGGGGGCCCGGATCGTCGCAGCGGTCCGACGCGCGACACGCGAACGACTTCCGCTGCTGGCGTTTCCCGCCTCCGGAGGCACCCGGATGCAGGAGGGAACCGCGGCGTTCCTGCAGATGGTCGCCATCACGGGTGCCGTGACCGACCACAAGGCCGCCGGCCTGCCCTACCTGGTGTACCTGCGTCATCCGACCACGGGTGGCGTGTTCGCGTCGTGGGGTTCGCTCGGCCACATCACCTGGGCGGAACCCGGAGCGCTCATCGGTTTTCTCGGGCCGCGCGTCTACGAAGGCCTGTACGGGGAGCCCTTTCCGGCCGATGTCCAGACCGCGGAGAATCTGGTCCGCACAACGGTTGTCGACGACGTGGTCGATCCCGTCGATCTGCCGGCCCGCCTCGCCGCGGTGCTGCGACTGCTCGACGCGCGTGACCGGCCGTCGTCGGACGACTCGGTGACGGTACGTCCGCAGCGCACGCAGTCGGGGGAGCCGGAGGACACCTGGGCCTGTGTGCTCGCCACCCGCGAGGCCGGACGCGCGGGCCTGGTCGAGTTCCTGGCCGGCGGGGATTCGGCGCCACTGTCGGATGCCGGGCCACTGCGCTTCTCGCTCAGCGACTTCGACGGTCGGGTCGCGTTGGTCGTCGGCTACGACCGGACGTCACAGGCGGCGGGGGACCTCCCGGGGCCGCGACATCTGCGCGAGGCGCGGCGGGCGATCATGGCGGCCGGCGACCTCGGACTCCCGGTGGTCACCGTGATCGACACCCCGGGCGCGGAACTGTCGGTCGTCGCCGAGGAGGGTGGCCTCGCGGCGCAGATAGCGCGCTGCACAGTCGAATTGCTCAGTGTGCGCGTGCCGACCGTCTCGGTCCTCCTCGGGCAGGGTGCGGGCGGCGCCGCGCTCGCGCTGTTCCCCGCCGACGTCCGGGTCGCGCGCGCCGACGCCTGGCTCTCGCCGTTGCCGCCCGAGGGAGCGAGTCTCATCGTGCACCGTGATCTCGACCATGCCGGTGAGATGGCCTCGCGGCAGGGCATTCTCGCCGGGCGCATGGCCGCGCAGGGCATGATCGACCACGTCGTCGACGCCGGATCGGACGACGAAGCGCTGTCGGCGATCCGCGACTGGATCGGCCGGTATCTCGCGGGATCGCCGGTTCCGGACGACGAGGCACGAACACGCGTGCCGTCGAAAGACGCGCGATGAGCGCGCGCACCGTCGCCGTCGGGGCGCTCATCACCGACGAGTCAGGACGGATCCTGTTGATCCTGAGGCGGAACGAGCCGTCGGCCGGGCACTGGAGCCTCCCCGGCGGCCGGGTGGAGCCCGGGGAGTCGCTGGAGCAGGCGGTGGTCCGCGAGGTCGAAGAGGAAACCGGCTTGCGGGTGACGGTCGGCGAATTGGCCATCCAACTCGAGATCCCGGTCGGCGACGGACGGGTGTACGAGGTCCACGACTTCCGTGCCGAGATCCGTTCCGGGGAACTACGTCCAGGTGACGACGCCGCGGACGCGGCGTACTTCACACCGGCCGAGGTCCGTCGGGCGAAGGTCACGAACAGGTTGGTGGAGTACCTGGAGCAGGCCGGTGTGATGCCGCCGGAGTCGCCCTGACGGCGCACCCGCCGACGGTCCCGGCGCAGCGGGGCCGACGTGGTGCACGGACATGGTTTTGTGCAGGATGGAGGGATGACCGATCTACTGCCCCTGGACCCTGACCAACTCCTCACCACCACCCGCTCGGTGCGCAAGCGTCTCGACTTCGAGCGTCCCGTGCCGCTCGACGTGGTCAAGGAGGCGCTCGAGGTCGCGTTGCAGGCACCGACCGGCAGCAACAGCCAGACCTGGCACTGGATCGTGCTCACCGATCCCGAGCTGAAGCAGAAGGTCGCGGACTATTACGCGCAGTCGTTCGCCAAGTACTACTCGGGCCAGGCCCCGCGGGATGAGACCGGCAAGCGCGTCGCCTCCAGTGCCCAGTACCTCGCCGACACGATGGGTCAGGTCCCGGTGCTTGTCATCGGCGCCATCTACACCGGTGGCGACCTGCCGGCGGGTAACCAGGCCGGTGTCTGGGGTTCGCTGCTGCCGGGTGCCTGGAGCCTGCAGTTGGCGTTGCGTGCTCGCGGCCTCGGATCGGCGTGGACGACCCTCCACCTGAACTACGAGAAAGAGGTGGCCGAGCTCCTCGGCATCCCGGCCAACATCCATCAGGGCGTGTTGCTGCCGGTGGCCTACAGCAAGGGCACCGATTTCAAGCCCGCGCCGCGCAAACCTCTCGACTCGGTCCTCCACATCGACGGCTGGTGAGGGCGGGGTGCCGGGTCACGACTGATCCGGCACCTCACACCGGAGTGCCGCCAGCGCCATCGCGGTGAGGAGGCGGCGCAGTCCGTGCTGGTCGAACGCGGGCAGGCGAGGCGACGAGTTGAGCAACCCGAACATCGCGTGAACGCGCACGCGGGCTTCCTCGCGGTCGAGTGTGCCCCCGTTCTCGTCGACCACCGCGAGGAGCACGTCCACCCACCGTTCCACGTAACGGCGCTGCAGCAGCCGGACCCGGTGATTGGCGTCCGGGGTCATCGACGGCAGGTCCCGATCCTGCACCGTGATGAGGTCGGGACGGGTGACGAGGACGTCGATGTGAAAGCCGATGAGCGCCACCAAGGTTTCCGTCGGTGAGCCGCCGCGGTCGGCGACCTCGCTGCCGCCGTCGTGCAGTCGCTGACTGATGTCGATGAGCATCTCGTCGAGTAGCTCGGTCTTGGAGGAGAAGTGGCGGTACATGGCCGGGCCGCTCACCCCGACGGCTCGTCCGATGTCCTCCAGTCGCACGCCGGCGAATCCTCGCTCGGCCATCTGGTGGGCGGCGGCGGACAGCAATTCGGCACGACGGGCCGCCTTGGCCTGGGTTCGGCGCGTCGGCGGACGATTCGTGATCTCCGATTCGTCCTCGCGCGGTTCATGCGTCGCGGACATCGATCCCGAACTCTACGCGTTCGGCGTGCGGGCGAGATGCAGCGTGTCCGACGTCGGCGCGCGGGGTGGGTGACCCGGTCGAATGAAAACTGCACCGGCCGGTGCTCACGAGGCCGGGAAGGGCTTAGTCTTGCGCATGATCGCGCGCCGGACGGCGGGCGCAGAACAGTCCGAAAGGGCGGCGGGCCGAGTCCCGCAGCAGCGACGAGGAGCGGATCGTGAATCCAGGCGAACCCCAGCACCCCGGCGGTCAGTGGTCAGGCGTTCCGCAGGGCCCGCTGCAGACCGGGGGCTTCGCCGGCAACCAGGATCAGACGGCCCACGTCCAGCACCCGGGCACCGGGAGTCTTCCTCCTCAGCAGTGGAACCCCGGCGCGCAGTACCCGCCTCCCGGTCCTGGCTGGGGACAGCCGGCACGCGGACCACGTGCGGACCTGTCGGTGATCTTCGCGCTGGCCTCCGCGGTCGCGGGGGTGGTCACGTACTTCATGGGCTTCCTCGGGTGGATCTCGGTCGGGGCCGGTGCCGAGGAGGAACTCAACCGTTGGGGAACGGATTTCGAGGAAGGGCAGGGCGGCATACCCGCGTACTTCTCCTACGAGATCGTCCTGAACCCCGGCAAGTTCTTCATCCTGCTCGGGGTCGTCGGCATCGCGGCGACGTTCGTGCTGGTTCCGAGCTATCGCAAGGCGCTGCCGTTCCTCGCGGTCGTCGGAGTCGCCGCGTGGCTGGCCCTGTTCGCCGCGGCACTGATCACGCCGCCGTTCCTCGACCTCGGTGCCGGTGCGATCGTCGGGCTGATCCTGGGATTCCTGCAGGTGGCGCTGCTCATGGCAGCGGCGTTCTTGTACGGTCTGAAGAAGGATGACTCGCCCAACCGGGGATGACGGCCCCGACGATCCGATCGTTCGCCTCCTGCGTCGTGCGGGATGTGTCTTCGCCGACGAAGAAGCCGCGCTGCTTCGCGAACACACAGCCGACGCAACCGAACTCGACGCGCTGTGTGCCCGACGCGTGGCCGGCGTGCCGATCGAGCATCTGGTGGGCTGGGTGCAGTTCGGCGAGTTGCGGTTGTCCGTGGGCCCGGGCGTCTTCGTGCCGCGGCAGCGTTCCCTGTTGTTGGCGCGCACCGCGATCGCCGCAGCAGATGCGTGCCGGTCGCCGACCGTACTCGAGGCGTTCTGCGGGGTCGCCCCCATCGCCGCGAGTGTTGTGGCCGCGGTGCCCGGCGTCGAACTGCATGTCGTCGATGCCGACGACACCGCGCTCGGCTTCGCGCGCCGAAACCTGCCGGACGGGACCGGGATTCACCTCGGTGCCGGGCTCGTCCCGTTGCCGGCAGCACTACGCGGCCGCCTGGACGTGATCGCCGCAGTACCTCCCTACGTGCCCGAGTCGGCGCTCGGACTGCTGGCGCCGGAGGCCCGGGATCACGAACCGCACCGGGCACTGCTCGGTGGCCGGGACGGCCTCGACCACATCACGGCGTTGATCGCCGACGCCCGGGGATGGCTCGCCGTCGGTGGCGAGTTGCTGATCGAGATGAACACCGCCCAGTACGACCTGGTCGCCGTCGCCCCGCCTACCAGAGCGCATTACGAGTGCGAGGTCGTCCCGGGCGACGATGGCCAGACCGCTGTGGCGCGTCTTCGGCGGGCGCGGTGAGGCCGGCCGGCTGAAAACCACCCTCCAGCGGTGGCCCGACGCCTCATGGGCGTCGGGTGCGCTGTGTCGGGCGGTTTTCAGTTGCGCCGGCTCGAAGGCCCTAGATCCCCAGCACCTCCCGCTGCCGTGCGACCGCTTCCCGGTAGCGCGCGACGTTGGCCATCTTGATCCCCTCGTAACCCCGGACCATGTCCGGTAGTTCCGCGAGGTCGACGACCGCGGGTACCTGGTCCGCGCCGATGCGCCCACTCGCGAGCGCATCGAGCGCGGCGTCGACGAGTTCCCGGTACTCGACGATCAGCGCGCGTTCGGTGCGTCGGATCTCGCTGCGGCCGAACGGGTCCAGTCGGGTCCCCCGGAGCCGCTTCGCCTTCGCGAGCGCGCTCAGCGGGGTGTCGGCCCACGATCCCAGCGCCAGCTTCTCGCGCATCCCCATACTCCGTAGGGTCGGTGGGTGGAGGCGTACCGCGACCTCGGCGTCGGCGCCGAATTCGTCGGCGATGCGCGCGGCGAACGCCGGATCCTGCGTGAGCCGGGCGACCTCGTACTCGTCCTTGTAGGCCATCAGCTTGTACAGGTTTCGGGCGACGGCGGCGGTGAGCGGGGCGTCCGATGCGACGCGTCGTACGCGGTCGACCGTGTCGAGGTAGGTTCGCGCGTATCTCTCGTCGGAGTGGGCGGTCAGCTCGTCGTACCGGATCGCGATGGTGCGCCGGAGGTCGGCGTCGATATCCCCGAGCGCGCTGACCACCTCGAGGGCGTGGCGGCTCGGTTCGATCTCGGCGACCCCGCGACCGTGCAGTCCGTCGATGGTGCCGGACACGGAGTCGGGATCGGACACGACCTGCCGGCCGCGCCGGAACGCCTGGACGTTCGCGTCCACGGCCACGCCGTTGAGCTCGATCGCCCGCTCGATGGATTCCGCCGAGATGGCCAGCGCCCCGGCTTGATACGCAGCACCGACCATCAACATGTTGGCGTACTGCTCGTCGCCGAACAAGGCTGTCGACACCGCTCCCGAATCGAGGTACACGGTCCGCGCGACCCGGGAGTCGACCGCGGAGTGGACGGCGGAGTCCGCCGGGAACCCGACCGAGGTGTCGATGACCATCAACCCGGTCGGCACCTGGGTGGTCGAGACGATCGCGACCGTCTTCTCGGGAGCGGTGACCTTGAGGTTGACCGGGTCGGTGCCGACCAGCGGATCGCACACGAGGTACAGGTCGCAGTCCTCGGACGCCACCTTCGCCGCCTGCTCCAGCGGATACGGGGCCACCTTGATGTCGCTGACCACGGCGCCGCCCTTCTGCGCGAGCCCGGTCATGTCGACGGTCCGGGCCGAGTGGCCGTCGAGGACGGCAGCGGTGGCCAGGACCTGGGACACGGTCACCACGCCGGTACCGCCGATACCCGTGATGCGCAGGGAGAAGGTGTCGCGGATGGCGGGGACCGCGGGCATCGGCAACACGGTGTCCGCCAGATCGGCTGCGCGCGTGCGGATGCGGTCGGTGCCCGGGGTGACCGTGACGAACGACGGGCAGTCGCCCTTGAGACAGGAGAGGTCGAGGTTGCACGAACTCTGGTCGATGCGCGTCTTGCGTCCGAACTCGGTCTGGACCGGGTGCACCGAGAGGCAGTTCGACTTCTCGCCGCAGTCGCCGCACCCCTCGCAGATGCGTTCGTTGATCACGACGCGACGAGTGGGGGTGGGCATGGCGCCGCGCTTGCGCTTGCGGCGCTTCTCGGCGGCGCAATGCTGATCGTGCACGAGCACCGTGACGCCCGCGACGCCCGCGAGTTCGGTCTGTACCTCGAGCAGGTCATCGCGGTGGCGGACCTCGACGGTGTCGGGGAGTCCCAGCGTACGAACATGTTTCGGGTCGTCGGAGGTGACCACGACCCGGCTGACACCTTCGTCGAGCAGCAGTGACGTCAACCGCGGCAGGGTCATCCCGCCCACCGGGTCCTGTCCGCCGGTCATCGCGACGGTGCCGTTGTAGAGCAGCTTGTAGGTGATGTTCGCGCCCGACGCCACGGCCGCCCGCAACGCCAGCGACCCCGAGTGCGAGAAGGTTCCGTCGCCGATGTTCTGCACGAAGTGGTCCGCGGACACAAACGGGGCCATGCCGATCCATTGCGCGCCCTCGCCGCCCATCTGGGTGACCCCGGCGATGTCGCCGACCTGCCGGGGATCCATCAGCAACACCATCGCGTGACAACCGATGCCGGCGCCGACCAGGGTGTTCTCGGCGACCTTCGTCGAACTGTTGTGGGGGCAGCCGGAGCAGAAGTACGGGGTGCGCACCGCCAACGGGAGTTCGATGCGGGTGCGGCGAGCGGCTTTGCGGTCGAGCCAGATCCGCGCGGCGTCGACCCCGTGGCGGGCGAGACGGTCGGCGAGTCCTCGGGTCACCGCGTCGACGTCGAGTTCGCCGAAGCGGGAGAACAAGGTCGATCCGTCTTCGTGCACCTTCCCCACGATGCGCGGGGCCCGCGGGTGGCGGAACAGGATGTCGCGCATCATCGTCTCGATGAAGTCGCGCTTCTCCTCGACCACGATGACCTCGTCGAGATCACCGGTGGCGGTGTCGAACATGAAGCGATTCAGGATCTCTCGCTCGATCGGGTAGACCATGCCGAGCTTGAGGATGCGGATTCCGAGCCGGCGCAGATCCTCGTCGTCGATCCGCATCAGACGCAGTGCTTCCCGGAGATCGAGGTAGGTCTTTCCCGCGGCGACGATGCCGATGCGGTCGTCGGGACTCGAGACCACGATCCGGTTGAGGCCGTTGAGCCGTGCGTACTCCTGCGCACGCGGGAGCCGGGTGGTCAGCTGATTCTGTTCGAGTTCCATGAGGTGGGCGCCGAGTAGGCGCCCGCTGGGCACGTGGGGGCTCGTCCCGAGGTCGCCGTAGACGGGCACTATGCGGTCCGGGTCGACGCGTGCGGTCGACGCGCCGTCCGCGACGTGCGCGGAGATCTTGAGCGAGGTCCAGACCCCGCTGGTGCGGCTCATGAGCGCCGCATGGACACCGAGATCCAAGATGTCTTGGGAATCGGCCGGATAGAGGATCGGGATGTAGAGGTCGGCCAGCGCCATCTCCGATGCGCACGGGACCGTCGAGGATTTCGCGCCCGGGTCGTCACCGACCAGCGCGACCGCGCCACCGGTGGAATGGGTTCCGATCAGATTCGCGTGCCGCAGGGCGTCCGTCGCGCGATCGAGACCGGGCGCCTTGCCGTACCAGTATCCGACGACGCCGTCGCGGGGGAGCCCGTCCGCGGACGGCGTCAATTCGGCACCGCCGATGACCTGTGCGGCGAGCTGCGAACCCATCACCGAGGTCGCGGCGAGCTCTTCGTTGAGACCGGGCCGGTGGATGACGTCGTACGGGGCGAGATGCTCGTGCCGTCGGGCGAGTTCGAGATCGTAACCGGCGAGGGGAGAGCCCTCGTAGCCGGAGATGAACGAGGCCGTCCGGAGGCCGGAACGGCGGTCGACGCGAGCGCGGTCGCGGACCATGCGTACCAGGGCCTGGATGCCGGTGAGGTAGATGTCGCCGGACTCGCGGGTGTAGCGGTCGTCGAGCGAGAACCCGGTGGCTGCCGTCTCGGGCGGCGTGCCGGGGGTCGGGACGTGCTCGGAGCGAGCGCGGTCGTCTGCGAGGGTCATGGGGTCACCTGGCCTTCTGTGTGCGGTGGCCGGTCCGGGGTTCCGGGGTGTCGGCGCATCGGTTGTGTCGGCCCGGGGGTGGTGGGCCTGCCACAACAGTACGAGAAGACGTGATGCGCGTCACGTAGGTCATGTCGACGCGGTGGATGAACCGGGGCGTGACATGGGCCACTTCATCGCGTACGATCACTTTCAGTTAATAGCCACTAACTGAAGGGTCGACGGTGACCAGCACGCTCGACGGCTTCCGGGCCGCACACCAGCGCAATCTCGACCTGCTCGACGAACGCCTGCGAGAGGTGTCCGCCGGCGGCGGCGCGAAGGCTCGTGATCGCCACGTCGCTCGCGGAAAGTTGCTCCCGCGGGACCGGGTCGACGGGCTGCTCGACGTCGGGTCGCCGTTCATCGAGGTGGCCCCGCTCGCGGCCTTCGGGATGTACGGCGGCAAGGTGCCCGCCGCCGGGGTCATCGCCGGCGTGGGGCGCGTCGCGGGTCGAGAGTGCATGATCGTCGCCAACGACGCCACGGTCTCCGGCGGCACGTACTACCCGGTCACGGTCAAGAAGCATCTGCGTGCGCAGGAGATCGCGGCGGCCAACCGGCTCCCGTGCATCTACCTCGTCGACTCGGGCGGCGCGATGTTGCTCCAGCAGGACGAGGTGTTCCCCGACCGGGATCACTTCGGACGGATCTTCTTCAATCAGGCGACCATGAGCGCCGCCGGCATCCCGCAGATCGCCGCGGTGCTCGGGTCGTCGACCGCCGGCGGGGCCTATGTCCCGGCGATGAGCGACGAGACGGTGATCGTGCGCAATCAGGGCACCATCTTCCTCGCGGGCCCGCCACTGGTGAAGGCGGCGACCGGAGAAGATGTCTCCGCCGAGGACCTCGGCGGTGGTGCGATGCACTCATCGGTCTCCGGTGTCACCGACCACCTCGTCGACAACGACCAGCAGGCGCTCGCCAAGGTCCGCGAGATCGTCGCGACGCTCGGGCCCCGTGAGGCGCCACAGTGGGAGACGATCCCGGTCCGCGAGCCGGTGCGGCCGCAGACCGACATCTACGACGTGGTGCCCACCGACCCGCGAACTCCGTACGACGTCCGATCGGTCATCGAGATCCTGTGCGATGGAGGAGAATACAACGAGTTCAAGGCGAACTACGGCACCAGTCTGGTGACGGCGTTCGCGCACCTGCACGGTCACCCGGTGGGGATCGTCGCCAACAACGGTGTCCTGTTCAGCGAATCCGCGCTGAAGGGAGCTCATTTCATCGAACTGTGCGACCAGCGTCGCATCCCGTTGCTGTTCCTGCAGAACATCACCGGCTTCATGGTCGGCAAGGCCTATGAGCAGGGCGGCATCGCCAAGAACGGGGCCAAGATGGTCAATGCCGTGGCGTGCGCACGCGTGCCCAAGTTCACCGTCATGGTCGGCGGCTCCTTCGGCGCGGGCAACTACTCGATGTGCGGACGCGCCTACTCGCCCAGATTCCTCTGGATGTGGCCCAACGCCCGCATCTCGGTCATGGGCGGACCGCAGGCCGCCGACACCCTCGGAACGGTGCGACGCAACCAGATCGAGCGATCCGGCGCGGAATGGTCCACCGAGGACGAGGAAGCGTTCAAGGCCCCGATCCGCGAACAGTTCGAACAACAATCGGATGCCTACTACTCGACGGCCCGGCTGTGGGACGACGGCATCGTCGACCCCGCGCAGACCCGGACACTGCTCGGCCTCGCTCTCGAGACCGCCCGCTACGCACCGCTCGCCGATCCGCGCTACGGCGTCTTCCGGATGTGACCGCCGATGCCGACGCCGCTCCGCCTACCCCGAGGACTTCGACCGTGAGTACCAGACCCATCCGCAGTGTCCTGGTGGCCAACCGTGGTGAGATCGCCTGCCGGGTGATCGACACCCTGCGCCACATGGGAATCCGCAGTATCGCAGTCTATTCCGACGCCGACGCGCAGGCGCGCCACGTCCGGGAGGCCGACGTCGCGGTGCACATCGGCCCGGCCGCCGCCACCCAGAGCTACCTCGACATCGCAAAAGTGGTCGACGCGGCACGCAAGACCGGTGCCGACGCCGTCCACCCGGGCTACGGATTCCTCTCGGAGAACCAGAAGTTCGCGGCCGCTCTGGCGGAGGCGGGCATCGTCTTCATCGGGCCGCCCGCGGAGGCGATCGCGACGATGGGAGACAAGATCACGGCCCGGGCCGCCGTCACCGCTCGCGACGTGCCGGTGGTGCCGGGTCTGTCGCGCCCCGGCCTGATCGACGACGACCTCATCGCCGCGGCCCCCGACATCGGGTTCCCGGTTCTCATCAAGCCCAGTGCGGGTGGCGGTGGAAAGGGCATGCACCGGGTGGCCGAGGCGTCGGAGCTGCCGGCCGCGCTGGAGCGGGCCCGCCGTGAGGCCGCCGCCGCGTTCGGCGACGACGCGCTGTTCCTCGAGCATTTCGTCGACACCCCGCGCCACATCGAGGTGCAGGTCCTCGCCGATCAGCACGGGAACGTCATCCACCTCGGCGAGCGTGAGTGCTCATTGCAGCGGCGGCACCAGAAGGTGATCGAGGAGGCGCCGTCGGCGCTGCTCGACGCCGAGACCCGTGCTCGCATCGGTGAGGCCGCGTGCGATGCCGCGCGCAGTGTCGGCTACACCGGGGCGGGCACGGTCGAGTTCATCGTGTCGGCGCACCGGCCCGACGAGTTCTTCTTCATGGAGATGAACACCCGCCTGCAGGTCGAGCACCCGGTGACCGAGCTCGTCACCGGAGTCGACCTCGTGGAACAACAGATCCGCGTCGCCCGCGGAGAAGTCCTGGGTCTGACGCAGGACACGATCACCCTCAGCGGCCACGCGATCGAGGCACGCGTGTACGCCGAGGACCCGGCCCGCGGTTTCCTGCCGACCGGCGGCACGATCGAGCATCTCGTCCATCCCGACACCTCGGCCGGTGGCGGCATCCGCGTCGACTCGGCCATGCTCGACGGATTGCGCGTCGGCAGTGACTACGACCCGATGCTCGCGAAGATCATCGCCTACGGTGCCGACCGGGAGGAGGCGCTCGAACGTCTCGATCAGGCACTGGCCCACACACGCGTGCTGGGCGTGGTCACCAACATCGACTTCTGCCGCTTCGTCCTGCGCCAGCAGGCGGTCGTGGACGCCGACCTCGACACCGAGCTGTTGGACCGCCTCGTCACCGATTACGCTGCGCCGGAGCCCATTCCCGAGGCACAGGTGCTCGTGGGTCTGGCACGGATCGGCGCTCGCGATGCCGACGACGTCTGGTCCTCGGCGGTCGGATGGCGGGTCGGTCGATCCGCTCCGGTCCGCACCCGCCTCGTCGCCGGCGGACGACATTCGACGGTGGCCATCCAGGTCGATGCCGCCGACGAATGGTCCGTCTCGGGAACCGCCACCGTCACCTTCGACGACGACGCCGAGGCGCCGTGGACCGGGCACGTGGTCTACCAGCCGGCGCAGCCCGGCGACGGTCGCGGATCGGACCGCCTGGTCGTCGACGGGGTGACGCAGTCGTGGTCGAGTGTTCGAGTCGGAGAGAGCTGGTGGGTGGGAGGGCCGTCGGGCACCTGGGTCCTCGAACTCGCGAAGCCCCTGCTCGACGAGGCCGCCGACGAGCACGCCGGCGAGATCACCAGCCCGATGCCGGGCACCGTGGTCGCCGTCGCCGCCGAGATCGGGGCCGACGTCTCCGCCGGCCAGTCGGTCGTCGTCGTCGAGGCGATGAAGATGGAGCATGCGCTCACCGCGCCGGTGGACGGCACCGTCGACATCTCCGTGAAGGTGGGGGACAAGGTCGACGCGGGACAGATCCTCGCCGTCGTCACCGCCGGCGATCCCCTTGATCTCTGAGGTGCGAGGAGCGAAAGCGACGAGCCTTTACTGATCCCTGAGGTGCGAGGAGCGAAAGCGACGAGCCACGAAGGGCCCTGAACCACCCGTCGACAACCTTCCCAGGAGAACACTCACATGGAACTCACCCAGGAGTACACCGACCTCATCGCGACGGTCCGCGACTTCGCGCAGACCGTGGTGGCGCCGGTGGCCGCGAAACACGATGCCGAGCACAGCTTTCCGTACGACGTCGTCGCCCAGATGGGCAAGATGGGACTGTTCGGGCTTCCCTTCGACGAGAAGTACGGCGGCATGGGCGGCGACTACTTCGCCCTGTCGCTCGCGCTGGAGGAACTCGGCAAGGTCGACCAGTCCGTCGCCATCACCCTCGAGGCCGGGGTGAGTCTGGGCGCCATGCCGATCTACCGATTCGGCAGCGAGGAGCAGAAAGAGCAGTACCTCCCCGAACTCACGGCAGGCACGGCGCTCGCCGGCTTCGGGTTGACCGAACCCGGGGCGGGCTCGGATGCCGGAGCCACCGCGACCACGGCCCGGGACGACGGTGACTCGTGGATCATCAACGGCGGCAAGCAGTTCATCACCAACTCGGGGACCGACATCACCTCACTGGTGACGGTGACCGCGGTGACCGGGGTGAAGGAGAACGGCAAGAAGGAGATCTCCACCATCATCGTGCCGTCCGGCACGCCGGGTTTCACCGCCGAGCCGGCGTACAACAAGGTCGGGTGGAATGCCTCGGACACCCATCCGCTGACCTTCACCGACGTACGCGTTCCCAAGGAGAACCTGCTCGGTGTCCGCGGCCGCGGATACGCCAACTTCCTGTCCATCCTCGACGAGGGGCGGATCGCCATCGCAGCCCTCGCCACCGGCGTCGCCCAGGGGTGCGTCGACGAGAGCGTGAAGTACGCCAAGGAGCGACAATCCTTCGGCAAGGCGATCGGTGAGTACCAGTCGGTGTCCTTCGCGATCGCCCGGATGGAGGCGCGCGCCCACGTCGCACGGACCGCCTACTACGACGCGGCGGCGAAGATGTTGGCGGGCAAGCCCTTCAAGAAGGAGGCGTCGATCGCCAAGATGATCGCCAGTGAGGCGGCGATGGACAACGCCCGGATGGCCACGCAGATCCACGGCGGGTACGGCTTCATGAACGAATATCCCGTCGCCCGGCACTACCGCGATTCGAAGATCCTCGAGATCGGTGAGGGCACGACCGAGGTGCAGCTCATGCTGATCGCGCGCGAGCTGGGGTTCGCATGAGCGACACCACCGGCGGGCGTCGAATCGTACAGCGCGGGTTGTGGTTCGAGGAGTTCGAGGAGGGCACCATCTACGAACATCGGCCCGGACGCACTGTCACCGAGGCCGACAACGTGCTGTTCACGACGCTGACCATGAACACGCAGGCGCTCCACCTCGACGCCGCCTGGTCGGCCGAGCAGCCGGGTTTCGGCGGGCAACGGCTGATCAACTCCATGTTCACCCTGTCGACGATCGTGGGATTGTCGGTCTCCCAACTCACCCAGGGCACCCTGGTGGCGAACCTGGGCTTCAGCGAGGTCGCCTTCCCGGCGCCGTTGTTCGCCGGCGACACCCTGTACGCGGAGACCGAGTGCACCGGTAAACGCGAATCGCGGTCGCGTCCGGGTGAGGGCGTGGTGAACTTGACCCACATCGGACGCAACCAGCACGGCGAGGTCGTCGCCCGCGCCGCACGAGCAACGCTGGTGCGCAGGCAACGGACGGAGTGACGACGATGTTCTTCGAGGACCCACCCGGCGGCCCGGTCGCGGGTTCCGGACTGTCGGGGCAGCTCACCAACGCGTGGCTGCCGCCCGGGCCGGCGATGTTGTTCTGCCCGGCGGACCGTCCCGAGCGATACCAGAAGGCCCTCGACCGGGCCGACGTCGTCATCCTCGACCTCGAGGACGCGGTGTCGCCGACGAACCGCGCCGCAGCCCGGGAGGCTCTCGTCGCCAATCCGGTCGATCCGGACCGCACCATCGTGCGGATCAACCCGGCCGGTACCGGCGACTACCGGCGCGATCTCGCCGCCGTCTCGGAGACGAACTACCGGGTGGTCATGCAGGCCAAGGCCGAGGACGTGTCCTCGATCCTGGACACCGCGTTCCAGACGATCGCACTGATCGAGACGCCGCTCGGCGCGACCCGCGCCCGCGACATCGCCGCCACCTCCAACTGCATCGGACTGATGTGGGGGGCAGAGGATCTCGTCGCGGGCCTCGGCGGCACGTCGAGCCGGTTCGGTCCGGGTGAAGCCCGGCCGGGTGAGTACCGGGACGTCGCGAGTTGGGTCCGGTCGATGGTCCGCATCGCGGCCGCCGCGTACGGGAAGTTCGCCGTCGACTCGGTGCACCTCGACATCTCCGACGTCGACGGACTCGTCGCCGAGGTCCGCGACGCGGTGGCCCTGGGATACACCGCGACCGCATGCATCCATCCGTCCCAGGTCGATCACATCCGGAACGGTTACCGCCCGTCGGACGAGGCGGTCGAGTGGGCGCGCAAGGTCCTCGACGGTGCGGCCGAACACGCGGGCGGGGTGTTCAGCCTCGACGGTCAGATGATCGACGGGCCGGTCCTGCGCCAGGCGGAGGTCGTCCTGTCCCGTGTGAGCGGTACGCGTACCGATCCCGCCCCCGAGAACTGACGAAGCCCCCGACCATCCGGGCATCCACCCCCCGAGAACAGACCGGAGCAAGAACATGAGCACCGAGGCTCACCCGAAGCCTGCACACACGCGCGGTGAGGAGACACCGGCACTGCTCACCGAGACCATCGGAGCCACCCTGGCCCGAACCGTCGCGGACCACGGCGAGCGAACCGCGTTGATCGACGCCGCCGCACGGCGGGAATGGCGATACACCGAGTTCCACCGTGACGTACGCGCGCTCGCGGCCGGACTGCTCCGACTCGGCGTGTCGGTCGGCGACCGCGTCGGGCTGTGGTCGCCGAACCGGTTCGAATGGGTGTTGACCCAGTACGCCGCGGCCGAGATCGGCGCCGTGCTGGTCAATCTCAATCCCGCGTACCGGCAGAACGAGATCGAGTACGCGCTGCAGCAGTCCGGGACGAGCGTCGTCCTGGCCGCCGAGAGCTTCAAGGACTCGGCCTATTCGACGATGCTCGAACAGGCCCGGCCACAGTGCCCGGAGCTGCGCGAAGTGGTCCTGTTCGAATCCCCCGGCTGGGATGCGCTGTGTGTCGAGCCGAGCGCCGACGAGCTCACACGCGTCGACGAGATCGCTGCGTCGCTCTCACCCGACGACCCGATCAACATCCAGTACACCTCGGGTACAACGGGTTTCCCGAAGGGTGCGACGCTGTCGCACCGGAACATCGGGAACAACGGGTACCTCGTCGGCGAACTGCTGAACTACACCGCCGACGACCGGATCTGCCTACCCGTGCCCTTCTACCACTGCTTCGGCATGGTGATGGGTAACCTTGCGGCGACGAGTCACGGTGCGGCGATGGTGATTCCGGCGCCGGCCTTCGACCCGCGGGCCACCCTCGAGGCGGTCGCGGAGTACCGCTGCACCAGCCTCTACGGCGTGCCCACCATGTTCATCGCCGAACTCGGCCTGCTCGACGACGGGCTCGACATCGACCTGTCGAGCCTGCGCACCGGCATCATGGCGGGGTCGCCGTGCCCCGAGTACGTCATGCGGCAGGTCGTCGACCGCATGCACATGCGCGAGGTGTCGATCTGTTACGGCATGACCGAGACGTCGCCGGTGTCGACGCAGACGCGGGTCGACGATCCCCTCGAGTTGCGTGTGACCACCGTCGGGCGGGTCGGCCCGCACCTGGAGATCAAGGTCGTCGATCCCGGAACCGGGGAGACCTCGGCGCGCGGCGAGACGGGCGAATTGTGTACGCGCGGTTACTCGGTGATGACCGGATACTGGAACGACCCGGAGAAGACGGCCGAGGCCATCGACGCCGACGGCTGGATGCACACCGGCGACCTCGCCGACATGGACGAGAACGGTTATGTCCGGATCACCGGGCGCATCAAGGACATGGTGATCCGCGGCGGGGAGAACATCTACCCGCGCGAGATCGAGGAGTTCCTCTACACCCATCCCGACATCCTCGACGCCCAGGTGATCGGGGTGCCCGACGTGAAATACGGCGAGGAGCTGATGGCCTGGGTCCGGTTGCGCGACACCGCAACAGAATTCACCGCCGACGACCTGCGCGAGTTCGCGACCGGCAAGATCGCGCGACACAAGATCCCGCGGTACGTCCATGTGGTCGAGGAGTTCCCGATGACCGTCACCGGGAAGGTCCGCAAGGTGGCGATGCGCGACGAGGCGGTCTCGATCCTCGAGCAGTTGCGATGAGCACGTCGAGGACTGCGGAGCGGGTCACGAGCACCCAGATGGACCGGTTCGGCCGCTTCGTCGCCGAGCGTTTCGAGACCGGGCGGTTCGAGACCGACACAGGCGATTACGACGATCTGTGGTCGTGGTCGGTGGAACATCCGGCCCGGTTCTGGCGTGCCGTCTGGGAATTCTTCGACCTCGACGCCCTCGCCGCGGAACCGCTCGGGCCCGGGGACGAGGCGGTGCTCGCCGACGACCGGATGCCCGGTGCGGTCTGGTTCCCCGGGATGCGGTTGAACTACGTCGATCAGATCCTCCGGCACGTCGCCCTGCCCGGTGCCGCGATCGTGGGCATCGACGAGGCCGGTGACCGTTCCGAGATCGCGTGGGCGGAACTGCCGGCGCAGGTCGCGGGCCTGGCCGCGACCCTGCGTGCGCGCGGAGTGGGGTCGGGGGACGTGGTGGCCGCCTACCTCCCCGACATCCCGGAGGCCGTCATCGCCTTCCTGGCCACCGCATCCCTGGGCGCGATCTGGTCCGGATGTGGACAGGACTATGCCCCGCAGGGGGCAGCCGGCCGACTCGGCCAACTCGCACCCAAGGTCCTGTTCACCGCCGCCGGATATCGCTACAACGGCAAGGTCGTCGACAAGCGCGCCGACAGCGCCGAGCTCGCCGGGCTACTGCCGGACCTGGTCGCGCACATCACGATCGGCGCGACCGAGGAGTCCTCGTCGGCCCTCGACTATGCCGACGCCGTCACCAGCGACCCCGGCGACTTCCACCCCGTCAAGGTGCCCTTCGATCATCCGCTCTGGGTGCTGTTCAGTTCCGGCACCACCGGACGCCCCAAAGGCATCGTGCACGGACACGGGGGAGTCCTGCTGGAGCACCTGAAAGCCGGTGCCCTGCACGGCGATCTGTCCGCAGACGACGTGTTCTTCTGGCAGACCGCGCTCAGCTGGATGATGTGGAACTATCAGGTCGCCGGACTTCTCTGCGGTTCGCGGATCGTCTGTTACAGCGGTTCGCCCCTGTACCCCGACGCCGACCGCCTGTGGCAGGTCGTCGACGACGAGCGCGTCACCTACTTCGGCACGAGTCCCGGCCAGCTGCAGGCCTCGCGGAAGGCGGGTCTGGAGCCGGGGCGTCAGCACGACCTCGGCCGATTGCGAACACTCGGCAGTACCGGATCATCGCTCGCCGCAGACCTTTTCACCTGGGTCGACGACCACGTCCGATCCGGTCTGCCCATCTCGTCGATCAGCGGGGGCACCGACATCGTCTCCGCGTTCGCCGGTGGCTCGACCGGTGTGCCGGTCGTCCCGGGGGAGCTGTCGGTGCGCTACCTCGGTGTGGCACTGGAGAGTTGGTCACCCGACGCCCACCCGCAGGTGGGGGAGGTCGGTGAACTCGTCGTCACCGCGCCGATGCCGTCGATGCCCGTGAGTTTCTGGGACGACGCCGACGGTTCCCGATACCGCACTGCGTACTTCGCCCACGAATGGGAGGGCACGGCGTCGAATCCGCAGAAGCCGGTCTGGCGGCACGGCGACTGGGTGACGGTGACCGAACGCGGGTCGCTCGTGATCCACGGCCGCAGCGACGCGACGTTGAACCGCCACGGGATCCGGATGGGATCGGCCGACATCTACGAGGTCGTCGAAGCGCTCGACGAGATCGCCGAGGCCTTCGTGCTCGGTGTCGACGGACCGGACGGCGCCTACTGGATGCCGCTGTTCGTCACCCTGGTCCCCGGCGCGACGCTCGACGACGCGCTGATCGGCCGGATCGCGGGCGCGGTCCGCGACCGCCTCTCCAAACGCCATGTGCCCGACGAGGTCATCGAGGCCCCCGGGATTCCGCACACCCGGACCGGGAAGAAGCTCGAGGTTCCGGTCACCGCGATTCTGGCGGGCCGTTCCGAGGTCAACATCGACCCCAAGGCGGTCGACGACTACGCGCTGATCAACTGGTACGCCGAGCAAGGGCGCGCGCATCGCTGGTGAGCGGGATTCGTGGCCCGGCGGGGCGACCCTGATGTGCAAGGGTCATGGGACCCGGCGGGTATGTGTACTAGCGTGGTCGACAGTTCTGCGCTCGTGGGGGGCGACGGCCGGACGCCGTCACCTCGACGCGACCCGCTGATCCTGACCGACCGACCCGACCAGGAGATCGTCATGACCTACCCACCCGGCGGCTACGGGCAGCAGCAGCCCGAGTCCGGCCAGTCCTACGGCCAGTACGGCAATCAATCCGGATATCCCCAGTCCGGCGGGCACAACACGGGTCCGCAGGCGAGCCCCGCGCCCGGTTCCGATCAGTACGGTCAGGCCCAGCAGTACGGGGGTCAGCAGTACGGGGGCCAGCAGTACGGTCAGAGCGGACAGTCCTACGGTCAGGGGCAGCCGGGTTACGGCCAGAGCCCCGCGCCGGGATATGGCCAGCAGGGATACGGCCAGCAGGGGTACGGCCAACCCGGATACGGCCAGGACCAGCAGGGCCAGCAGGGCTACGGCCAGTACGGATATTCCCCGCAGCCGACCAAGGCGCCGAGTCAGGGACTGCCGGCCATCACCCCGGTTCTCCTCGCCGCCGCGATCGGCGCCTTCGGCCTCATCGTCCTCTTCAGCGGGTTCCTGTCCGCCGCCGAGACCTATGACTTCGCGCTCAAGCTGTTCCAGACCCAGTACAACGCGCCGTACACGCTGATCAGCGTTGCCGGGATCCTGGCGCTCATCTCGCTGATCCCGGGCATCAAGGTGCCTGCGGCGCCGATCGTGGCGTCGCTGGCGATCACCTCGTTCCTGATCACGGTGTTCCAGTTCCTCAACATCGACGACAACGGTGCCGGGGCGATCGTGCTGCTGATCTTCACCCTCCTGTCCGCGGTCCTCGCGGTCGTGTGGTTGCTCGTCGACGCCGGCGTCATCAAGGTGGCGCCCGCGGTGGGCTCGGCAACCGCAGCGGTGGCCCCCGGCTCGTCGGCCGCGCAGTCCGACACCGGCGCTCACCAGCAGACCGGTGGCTACGGCGACGCGCAGACCACCGCCTACGGCACCGGCAGCGCGCAGGCTCAGTACGGCCAGCAGTCGTCGGCGAACTACGACCCGTCGGCCTACTCGCAGTCGTCGGGCGCGTCGACCGCCGGTCAGAGCGGTTACTCCGGCGGTGCGAGCGAATCGTCGGCATCGGCCTCCGGTCACGGCGAGTCGGGCTACGGGGACTACCGTCCCGGCCAGTACGCGGCCGGCGCCTCGGGCGCATCCCCGGCCGCGCCCGGTGGATCCGCTGGCCCCTCGGGCATCGACACCCCGGCCGGAGACCACTCGACCACGGTCTTCCAGAAGCCGGAGCCGCCCACCGGCAGCGGCAACTGACAGAACCCACAGTGCCCCGTCGACCATCGGTCGACGGGGCACTGTCGTTGTGCGGACGGTCCAGCGGTGAGCTGACTCCCTTTCGCAGCCCGCTCGGCGCGTCTACGACAGCCTCGGCCGGGACCGTGTCAGGCTCATGACGATGCCCTCCCTCAAGTCGGACCCGACCACGGACAATCTGGCGTCGCAGCTGCGTAACCTGCGGCGATCACGTCGTGCGCAGCGCACGGCGGCCGAGGGCTCGGCCCGGCAGCTCGCGGTTGTCGCGTTCACCGTTCCCGCGATAGCGCTGGTGACGCTGATCGTCGTGATGCTCTCGGTGCTGCTCCTGGCCGGCAGCGGCCTGACCGGACTGCCGAGTGCGATCGCCTCGGGCTGGCTGGCCGTCCACCAGGTGCCGGTCACGATCAGCGGGGTCACCATAGGTGTGCTGCCGCTGCTGCCGACGCTGGCGGTCGCCGCCGGCACTGCCTGGCTGACGGCCCGGGCCGTCGCCGGTGGCACGAACTCGAACGAACGCGATCGGCACGACCTGTTCGACCTCGGCGCCGTCGTGTTCTCGGCGGTGATCGGTCCCGTTCTCATCACCGCGATGTCCCTGGCGGTCGTCATGGACGGCGGGTCGGTCCTGCCGGTGCAGACGCCCAACGCGCTGCTTGCGTTCCTCTACACCCTCGGCGTACACGGCGGTGCGGCGGTCGCCGGTGTCGTGTGGAGCCGACGACGCGACTTCGCCGTCCGCGGGGGTGTGACCCACGCCGATCGTCGCGGTTTCCGGTACGGGCTGGTGGCGGCCATGCTGCTACTGGTGGCCGGAGCCGTGCTGGTGTGTCTGCGCATGTTGATGAGGCACGGGCAGATCGGTGAACTGATCGAGATCGGTTACGACTTCGATGGGTTCCTGGGACTCACCCTGCTGTCGATGCTCTACCTCCCGAACGTGATGGTCGCCGCGATGGCGGTGCTCGTGGGTTCCGACGTCCAGATCGGTGCGACGACGGTCGACCTGTTCACGGTCCGCGGTGACGCCGTCCCGCCCGTCCCGGTTCTCGCGGTCCTTCCCGACGGGCCGGGTGCCGGGGCATGGGGATTCGTCGGACTGCTCGTGCCGGCCGGTGTCGCCGCGTTCGTCGGCTGGCGATGCCGCGACCTCGATCCCATGGCCCACGTGCGTTCGGTGGGTGTCGCCGCGGCGGTCGCGGCTTCGGTGGTCGCCGTTCTCACCGTCTCGGCGGGTGGAACGCTGGGGGAGTTCGGCGAGGTCGTCGTGACGGTGTCGGCGGCCGGGGTCTTCACGCTGGGTTGGATCGCGGTCGTCGGCCTGCTCATCGTGCTCGTGTACGCCTTCCTGCCGTCGACCCGAGCGGCACGTCTCGCTGTCGGCGATGAGTACTTCGAGGATCCACTCGACCTCGGTTACGAGGACGAATACGTCATCGTCACCGATCTGGACGAGGACGACGAGTACGCCGAGTACTCGGAAGTCGAGGACGGTGAATTCGAGGACGGCGAGTACGAGGACTCGGACTACGACGACGGTGAGTTCGACGACGGTGAATTCGGGGACGCTGACCTCGCGGACGACGACGCGGAGTACGTCGCCGGGTCGGACCCGGACGACTCTGATCTCGACACCGCATCCGGGCGCGCGCCGGCGAAGAACCGCGTGTACGACGACGATCTCGACGTGGCGGATCTCGCCGTCGACCTGGATCACGACCTCCATCCCGGTTCGCACGGGGCCTCACGGCAACGCTGACAGCGCGCTTCCCGGGCGTGCCCCGGCGGTGCCACCCGGCGCGGGCAGCCCAACGTGCGGCGATTAGTCTCGACGACGTGACATCCCCGACGGCACCTGGTCGCACCCCGCTGGTGGTGATGGCGTCGGGCACCGGTTCGCTGCTGGAATCGCTGATCGCGCGCGCCGGTGACGAGGATGCCCCGTTCCGTGTCGCGGCGATCGTGGTCGACCGCTCGTGCCGGGCGCAAGAGGTCGCGCAGCGCCACGACATCCCGCTCATCACCTGCCGTGTCGCCGACCACGCCGACCGTGCGACGTGGGATCGTGCGCTGACCGACGAGGTCGCCGCGATCGAGCCGGAGTGGGTGGTGACCGCCGGTTTCATGAAGATCCTCGGCTCGGCTTTTCTCGGCCGGTTCGGCGGTCGCGTCGTCAACAGTCATCCAGCGCTGCTACCCGCGTTCCCGGGCGCCCACGGTGTCGTCGAGGCCCTGGACTACGGCGTCAAGGTCACGGGCGCGACGGTGCATCTGGTCGACGAAGGCGTCGACACCGGCCCGATCCTCGCGCAACGAGTGGTCACCGTCGACGACGACGACACGGTCGACACCCTGCACGAACGCATCAAGACGGTTGAGCGTGTGTTGCTCGCCGACGTGGTGACCGCACTGGTCACCCGAGGAGTAGTCATCGATGGACGAAAGGCCCGCATCCCGTGAACGCACCCAGCTCTGACAGCTCTCGTCGACCGATTCGGCGCGCGCTGGTGAGTGTCTACGACAAGAGCGGTCTCGCCGACCTCGCGACGGCACTACACGCGGCCGGAGTGGAGATCGTGTCCACCGGGTCCACCGCGAAGACCATCGCCGGCGCGGGCGTGCCGGTCGTGGAGGTGTCCACGCTGACGGGCTTCCCCGAGTGCCTCGACGGCCGCGTCAAGACCCTGCACCCCAAGGTGCACGCGGGCATCCTCGCCGATACCCGTAAGTCCGATCATGTGGCTCAGCTCGACGAACTGGGCGTCGCCGCATTCGATCTCGTCGTCGCCAATCTCTATCCGTTCACCGAGACGGTGGCGTCCGGTGCGACTCCGGACGAGTGCATCGAGCAAATCGACATCGGCGGCCCGTCGATGGTGCGTGGGGCCGCGAAGAACCACCCGTCGGTCGCCGTCGTGGTCGATCCCGATGACTACTCGCTGGTGACCGAGGCCCTCACGGCCGACGGGTTCTCGCTCGTCGACCGGAAGAAGCTTGCGGCAAAGGCTTTCCGGCACACCGCGGACTATGACGTCGCGGTCGCGTCGTGGATGTCGAGTGTGGTTGCGCCCGAGGACGAGTCGCAGTTCCCGGCGTGGGCCGGTGCGACCTGGACCCGCTCCGCGGTGCTGCGTTACGGCGAGAACCCGCACCAGCCGGCCGCACTGTATGTCGGTAACGCCGGGGCCGGCGGGGTTGCGACCGCCGAGCAGCTCCACGGCAAGGAGATGAGCTACAACAACTACACCGACGCCGATGCCGCGTGGCGCGCCGCCTACGACTTCGATGCCCCGGCGGTCGCGATCATCAAGCACGCCAACCCGTGTGGCATCGCCATCGGCGCCGACATCGCGGAGGCGCATCGCAAGGCGCACGCGTGCGATCCGGTCAGCGCCTACGGCGGCGTGATCGCGGCGAATCGTGAGATCACCGTGGCGATGGCCGAGCAGGTCGCCGAGATCTTCACCGAGGTGATCGTCGCGCCCGGCTTCGCCGACGGTGCGCTCTCGGTGCTGACCCGTAAGAAGAACATCCGCGTCCTGGTGGCCACCCCGCCGGCGGCGACCGGGATCGAGACGAAGCCGGTGTCGGGTGGACTGCTGATGCAGCAGCGCGACGTCCTCGACGCCGACGGCGACAATCCGGCCAACTGGAACCTCGTGGCGGGTCCGCCGGCCGACAACCAGACCCTTGCCGACCTCGAGTTCGCCTGGCGTGCGTGCCGTTCGGTCAAGTCCAACGCCATCCTGCTGGCGTCCGACGGTGCGTCGGTCGGCGTCGGTATGGGCCAGGTCAATCGCGTCGACTCCGCGCACCTGGCCGTGCAACGCGCCGGCGACCGGGCAGCGGGGAGCGTGGGGGCGTCGGACGCGTTCTTCCCCTTCCCGGACGGACTGCAGGTGCTGCTGTCGGCCGGGGTGAAAGCCGTTGCGCAGCCGGGCGGTTCGATTCGCGACAACGAGGTGATCGAGGCGGCCGACGAGGCGGGCGTGACGCTCTACCTCACCGGGGCGCGTCATTTCGCTCACTGATCTCGCTCTACTGGTCGTCGCCGGTTTCGGCGCCGGCCTGATCGGCTACATCACCGGGCTGGCGTCGATCGTCAGCTATCCCGCATTGCTCGCCGTCGGACTCAGTCCGATCGCGGCCAATGTCACGAACACGGTCGCGCTGGTCGCCGTCGGGGTGGGCAGTACCGCACAGTCGGGACGCTCCCTCCTCGACGGTGACCGCAGGCGGCTGATCATCGGCGCGATCGCCTCGCTCATCGGCGGCACGGTCGGGGCGGTGCTGTTGCTGTCGACGCCGGCCGAGGCGTTCGAAGCCGTCGTGCCGTTCCTGGTGGCGATCGCCGCGATCGCCCTGCTGGCGCAACCGGTTCTGCGGCGGTGGGCCACCTCGCACGTCGAGCGTCCCTGGGTGTTCATCCTGGGCCTGACGCTGATCTCGGTGTACGGCGGGTACTTCGGGGCGGGCGCCGGCATCATGATCCTCGCGCTGATGCTCGTGGTGACCAGCGAACCATTGTGGCGCGCAGCGTTGTCCAAGTCGTTGTTCCTCGGCATCGCCAACACGATCGCTGCCATCGGTTTCATGATCTGGGGTCCCGTCGACTGGTGGGCGGCGCTCGCCATGGCCGTCGGCTGTCTTGCCGGCGGGTGGTGCGGCCCGCCTGTCGTGAAACGGCTGCCGCCCGGGCCGCTCCGGATCGTGGTCGGGGTGTGCGGGCTCGGACTCGCGGCGTGGCTCGCGGTCAGCTGACGTCGGCGTGATGAGCAGGCGGTTGTCGTCGGTGTGCCCGCGGCAGCCCCTGCTCCCTGAGGAGCGTCCGGAGCTTGCGGAGGGCGCGTCAGCCCCTGCTCCCTGAGGTGCGTCCGGAGCTTGCGGAGGGCGCGTCAGCCCCTGCTCCCTGAGGTGCGTCCGGAGCTTGCGGAGGGCGCGTCAGCCCCTGCTCCCTGAGGTGCGAGGAGCGCAGCGACGAGCCACGAAGGGTCCGGCGACCGGCAAGCTTCAACTCGACCGGCAGACTTCGATCGAGGTCTGGGAGTCGAGTTGAAGTCTGTCGGTCACAAGTCGGGGCAGGTATGCGAGACAGTCCCGCCGGTCGAGGTCGACTGCGCTCCTCGGTTGAGCCTTGCGGCCGGGGGTGGGGCAGCCACGCTTCCTCGGATCGGTTGCGTATGTTGTCAGTAGCGCACGTTCGGCCGAAGGAGCGCTTCAATGTCGGGGGCACGGGCATACAGCGATGCCGGTCTTTCCATTGGGCGCAGTTGTCTAAGAGCAACTTCGGCCTGCAGGTGAAGCTGCCCAACAGGGTGCGCTACCGGACATCGATTTGCCGCAGTCGGAAGTATCGCGGCCCACTGACGGGGCGGCAGCCCATTTGGCAGTTCACGGCGGCCGTCAGCCCGCATGTGGTCCAGGTGCAAGGGCGGGGTAGCGGCGAGGGTTTCACAGTACGGCCCCGTTCCCGGTCCACGATCCGACCGGGAACGGAGCCGACTGCAGTGTCGCTGTGGAGTTGTCAAGGGACGGATGCGGTCCCGGGCGGGCGCCGGGAGCGAGGCTGCTACGCGAACGTCTGGTGGTCTGTGGCGGCAGTGGTCAGGCGGCGTCGTCGAGTCGCATGGTGCGTCGGTTGTAGGCGGGTAGTGGTCGGCGTTGCGGGTCAATACTGGCGGGTGGGACGAGCCAGGGGTGTCGGTCGAAACCCATCACGATGTCCCAGCCGTGGTGGTGGACTTGGGTGTGGCAGCGTTGGCAGAGCAGGCAGCCGTTGTCGAGGTCGGTGGGTCCGCCGTCGGCCCACGACTTGATGTGGTGGACCTGGGTATGTGACGGTGGTGCACCACATTTGATGCAGCAGGCGTCGCGGACGATGATTGCCTTGCGTAGGTGTGCCGGATACAACCGACGGGTGTGACCCATCTGCAGCGGTACGCCCTCACCATCGAGGATGATCTCGGTCAGGGATCCGTCGCAGGAGACCTGTTTCGCGGTGGCATGGCTGACCGATCCGGTCCACGGCAGCGTCGCCAGGTCTCCGGTCGCGGGGATCGTCAGCATCAGTTGCGTGCGTGGGCTTCCGACGGTGTCGAGGGTGGCGCCGATCGCTGCTTGATCGAGGATCAGTTCGAAGGCGTCGGCGCGGCGTTGCTCGGCGGTGCGCCGGTCCTCGGTGCCGTCGGGTTCGGGCCGTGGACACGATCGTTCGTCGATCATGGCCTGGAACTTCTCGCCGACGATCTGGGTGAGGTCGGCCCGGATTTCGACGCGACCGTCGTCGGTGGTGTGCGCGTTGACCGCGTTCAGCGATGGGTCGTCGGCGGCCGGTACGCTGGTGTCGGAGGTGTCCGCCAGAGTGTTGACGATGGCTCGGGCATGCTTGAGTACTTGCGTCGGCGTCGCACCGGACAGTGCTTGGGCGATGAGTTCGAGCTCATACCGTGAGCGCTTGTCGTCGGAAAGCGCCTCACCACAACGCTTGTCGATCTGGTGCATGCCTCGGACGATGGCGTCGACGATCTCGCTGGACAGCCGCCCGTCGGCCGCGTGACGCGCCAAAGCGGGCAGGTTGGGCAGGGCGTCGACACTGCGCATGGTGCGAAGAGCGGCGACCGGGGCATGGCCTGACTCGATCAGCAGTTTCTTGGTGGTGCTGCCCGCTTTCTGGGCGACACAGAGGTCGTCGAGTTGCGCTGTGTGGGTGACGATCTGGTGGTCGACGGTGTTGCGGATCAGGCGCAGTGTCTCGAGGGCGTCGAATGTTGCTCTGCCGGTTGGGTCGTCGGCGGGTGGGGTGGTTTCGATGAGCTGATCGAGGAGGGTGGCGAGCTCTGGCATGACTCCAAGGTACCGGAACATTCGTTCGATTTCGAGAAAATTCCACAGGCCGAGAACCACGAATTCATCGACTGTGCAGCATATTTCGTCGTCTGTGCGTCGATTCGCGTTGAGTGGGCGTGGATTGTTGACAAAGGTGTACTCCAGTCACACTCGTCCCGCAATTCGGTTCACGTTCGATCGGCCTGATTGCGAGCGGTTTTGAGTTCGGCCTGGGGTGTAGACCCCTTCGAGGCTCGTCGCTTGCGCTCGTCGCGCCTCGGGGGACGGAGGGGGTCGGTGCTTGCGCTTCTCCCGTCTCGGGGAGCGGGGGAGGGTTCGTTTCTTGCACCTCAGTAAGTACGGCCTGGCGGCCGTTGTGGACTACGAAAAGCACTCGTGAGCGTTCAGACTTCTGCTTGCTGAGGTGCGAGCGAAGCGAGCCACGAAGGGCTCGCAAGGTGCCTCATCAGGGCCCTTCGTGGCTCGTCGACCTCGACGCGCTCCTTCGTCGCTTGCTCGGCCCGGCGGCTTGCGCTCCTCGCACCTCAGGGACCAGGGGTTTGCGGTTCTTTCGGATCAGGAAGCATGCGTACGCTTCCCGCACCTCGGACGCGCAGGCGTCTTGTCGTGCACCTCGGTCGCAAGGGTTTGTCGCTTAGGGCGGCTGGATGTGTGTGAGATGCTCACCGATCGGGGGTGTGAAGAGATGACGAACAGCAACACAGCGCGGTCGGGTGGCGATGACGCCGGTGACGAGACACCGTTGAGACTCTTCGGTTTCGAGTACGACGGGGCCGGCTACCGCGCGGAGGTCCTCGACTACTCCGGATGTGATGTGACGACGGTGATCTCGGACGCCGATTACTTCTTCACCGATCAGGGCAAGTTGTGGTCGCTCGCTGTCGTCGTCGACGATCGAGCCGACCATGAGCGATTGGTGTGGCTGTCGGGGTACGACTATCGGGAGCCCGCTCGAACACGGGTCGAGCGGGCAGGGCGAGCCGAGATGCAGCTGCGATATCTCGCCTCCCGCTCCGCACAATCCCGACCTGTGGTGCTTCCCGACGGCCTGCGGCTCATCCGCATGTTCCCCGAGTGGAGCGCCGGACCACTCTGGGAGAGCTTCACCGAGAACTACCCCGCCGACCCATTGCGCCTGGGCCTCGACCCCGAGCTGGCAGCGGAGCTCACCGAGTGGAACGACGTGTGGAACGCGCGTCCACACGACGCCGACCTCGACGACGAACCCGGATGGACAGCCGCCGGAGTCGCGCTACACGCTCGCGTCCAGTCCGCGCTGGCCGGTGTCGCCGAGGTGGCCGCGCAGTTCGTGTTCTAGGCAACTTCCCACGGACGCGACCAGCGAAACCCCACGCCACAAGCACATCGCGCCGGATCCGTATGCATCCGGCGTAAGTTTTCCTCTCGGAGAGGAAAACTCTGGTCGCCGGGGTTCGCGATGTCTAGACATGCACGGTGACCTTGTTTGTGGACATCACCCCGGACGAAGCGGGTGGTGGGGCGGAGCGCACGTCGCCCGGCGGTTCGTCTCGCGCGCGATCGCTGTTGACCCGGGTGGGACTCCCGTTGCTCTCGGTGGTGCTGTTCGCCGCCGTGTGGCAGGTCGTCGCCGTCAGCGGGATCTGGAGTGAGACCTTCGTGCCGCGCCTGGGCACCGTGTGGCAGGCCTTTGTCGACATGTCCACGACGCACGACGGAGTCCGCGGCTATGCCGACTATTACTGGTGGGAACACCTGTACATGACGCTGCGCCGGGTCTTCGCAGGTGTGGCGATCGGCGTGATCCTCGGCGTGCTGCTTGGTCTGGCGATGGGAACGGTGGGGTGGTTCCGACGCCTGCTGGAACCGTGGCTCACGTTCCTGCGCGCTCTACCGCCGCTGGCCTACTTCTTCCTGTTGGTCATCTGGCTCGGCATCGACGAGGCGCCGAAGATCACGCTGCTGGCATTGGCCGCGCTACCGCCCGCGGCGGTGGCGACCACCGCCGCCGTCAGTGCCGCGCCGGTGAGTCTCATCGAGGCGGCGCGCGCGCTCGGGGCCTCGCGGTCCGAGGTGATCCGCGACGTCGTCGTACCGTCGGCGCTGCCCGAGACCTTCACCGGCGTAAGGCTTTCGGTCGGCATCGCGTATTCCTCCGTGGTCGCGGCCGAGCTGTTCAACGGCATCCCCGGAATCGGTGGCGTGGTCAAGGACGCCAGCAACTACAACAACACCCCCGTCGTCCTGGTCGGCATCATCGCCATCGGTCTGTCCGGACTGATCATCGACGGGCTCCTACGAACAATCGAGCACCGAGTGGTGCCGTGGCGCGGAAAGGCCTGAAAGACATGACAATCACACGCAAGAGGGCCGGTTCGTACCGGCTGCGCCGGTCGCGCTTCGGTGCGGTGCTCGGGATGATCGCCGCAGTGGCGCTGGTGCTCGCCGGTTGCTCGGTCGACAACTCCGGGGACGACAGCAAGCCGACGATCCGGCTCGCCTACCAGTCGTTCCCGAGCGGCGACCTGATCGTCAAGAACAACGGGTGGCTCGAAGAAGCGCTGCCGGACTACAACATCAAGTGGACCAAGTTCGACTCCGGTGCCGACATCAACACCGCGTTCGTCGCCAAAGAGGTCGACTTCGCCGCCATCGGGTCCAGCCCGGTGGCCCGCGGACTGTCCGCGCCGCTGAACATCCCGTACCAGGTGGCCTTCGTGCTCGACGTCGCCGGCGACAACGAGGCCCTTGTCGCGCGCAACGGAACCGGCATCGAGACCGTCGCCGATCTCAAGGGCAAGCGGGTGGCGACAGCGTTCGCCTCGACCGCCCACTACAGCCTGCTGGCCGCGCTGAACCAGGCCGGCGTGAACCCGAAGGACGTGAACCTGATCGATCTGCAGCCGCAGGCCTCGCTGGCGGCCTGGCAGCGCGGCGACGTCGACGCGGTCTACACCTGGCTGCCCACGCTCGACGAATTGCGCCAGGACGGAACGACTCTCATCGCCAGCCGGCAATTGGCCACCGCGGGCAAGCCCACGCTCGACCTCGGTGTGGTCTCCAGTGAATTCGCGACGGCGAACCCGGAGGTCGTGAACACCTGGCGGCAGGTCCAGGCCCGCGCGCTCACCCTCATCAAGGACGACCCGCAGGCCGCTGCCGACGCCGTCGCCGCGCAGCTGGGCACGACCCCGGAAGATGCGGCCAACCAGTTGAAGCAGGGCACCTTCCTCACCGTCGCGGAGCTGACCAGTCCGACGTGGCTCGGTACCCAGGGCAACCCGGGCAATCTCTCCGAGAACCTGCACAGCGCGGCGGTGTTCCTCGCCGAGCAGCAGCAGATCCCGGCCGCACCGCCGATCGAGACCTTCCGCGAGGCCATCTACACAGAGGGATTGCCGGGTGTCCTCGAACAGCAGTAGTCCGCCGGACCGACCCGAGGGGCGCCGCGGCTCGATCCGTCTGCACAACGTGTCCCAGAGGTACGGGACAGGTGCTGACGCCGTGACCGCGGTCGGCCCGGTCGACCTGGACGTCCCGCCGGGCGAGTTCCTCGTGCTGGTGGGTGCTTCCGGATGCGGCAAGTCCACCCTCCTGCGACTCATCGCCGGGTTCGAACCCGCGACGGCGGGGAGGGTAGAGGTGTCTGGAGCCGCCCCGGTGCCCGGGGTGACCTCCGGGGTCGTCTTCCAGCAACCGCGCCTGTTCCCGTGGAAGACGGTGGGCGGCAACGTCGATCTCGCGCTCAAGTATGCGAAGGTCCCCAAGTCCGAACGGGCGGCACGCCGCGCCGAACTCCTCGAACGCGTCGGTCTGGACGACACCGCCGGCCGGCGCATCTGGGAGATCTCCGGCGGGCAACAGCAGCGGGTGGCCATCGCCCGTGCGCTGGCGGCCGATACGCCGTTGTTGCTGCTCGACGAGCCGTTCGCGGCGCTGGACGCCCTGACTCGGGAACGATTGCAGGAGGATGTGCGGGCGGTGAGCGCGGACAGCGGACGCACCAACGTCTTCGTCACCCACAGCGCCGACGAGGCAGCGTTCCTGGGGAGGCGGATCATCGTGCTCACCAAGCGACCGGGACGGATCGCACTGGACCTCATCTCGACGTTGCCGCGCACCGGCGTCGAACCCGACGAACTGCGCGGTTCACCCGAATACGCCGCCCTGCGCGCCGAGATCGGTGCCGCGGTGAAGGAGGCCGCCGTGAAAGATGCTGAGGTGAAGGATGTCGCGGTCGCATGAGCGGCCGGGCCTTTTCCTCAGCGTGGGCTCAACCCTGTCCGGTGGCGCGGCGGCCGGTTAGAAAGTGGGGGTGCCCTCCCTTCCAGCGTCGTCCGCCACAGCAGTGGCTTCGACTCGGCTCGTCGACCTCGACGCGCTCCTTCGTCGCTTGCTCGGCCCGGCGGCTCCGCTCCTCGCCGGCTCAACCAGCGGAAATACGCGAGGCGCGTTCGGCACGATCAGCGCACACCAGGGCACCCTCCACTCGATGAACTGGGCGGACGGATCGCATCACGGTTCGCCGCCGGCGCACCCCGCTCCGACCCCCGCCTGCATCGACCTGGAGAACAATCCTCATGACCACCACCTCCCACCCCGTCGTCCCCACGCACCGTCCTGACGCCGGAACCATCTCCGGCGGAGTCGAATTCGACATCGACGAGTTCGGCCCGAGTTTCGGTGCCGAGATCCGCGGCGTCGACGTCGCATCCGCCACCGACGCCCAGGTGTCCGCGCTGCGCCGGGCGCTGATCGACTACAAGGTCATCGTCCTGCGCGACCAGCACCTCGACGACGAGGCGCACATCCGGTTCGGAAACCGGCTGGGAGACCTGACCTTCGGGCATCCGGTGTGGAACAGCGGCGACGTTCCCGGCGAGGTCTACTCGCTCGACAGCGCAGACAACGGCTTCGCCGACGTGTGGCACACCGATGTCACCTTCATGCCGCGTCCGCCGATGGGCTCGATCCTGCGTCCGGTTGTGTTGCCGCGCAACGGCGGTGACACCAACTGGGCGGACGCCGAGCTCGCGTACCAGTCGCTGTCGGAACCGGTCCGGCGGATGATCGACGGACTCAGCGCGGTACACGACGGCAACCGCGAATTCGGTTACTACCTCAAGCAACGACGCAACGGCCGCGGCAACACCTGGGACGGTGAGGAGGTCACCGAACTGGTGCCGGTCACCCATCCGGTGGTGCGGATTCACCCCGAGACGGGCCGGAAGTCGTTGTTCGTCAATCCCGGTTTCACCTCGCACATCGACGGCGTCTCCGAGGCGGAGAGCCGCGGCATCCTCGACCTGCTCTACGCACACCTCACCAAGCCCGAACACATCGTCCGGCACCGTTGGCGTCTCGGCGATCTCGTCCTCTGGGACAACCGGAACACGCTGCACTACGCGAACCGCGACTACGGCGACGCCCGCCGGGTGATGCACCGGATCACCCTGCGCGGCGAGGCGCCCATCGGACCTGCCTGACCGCAACCTCCCGACGATCCCGAACTCCCACCATCGGCCACCCGGCCGGCGGTGGGAGTTCTCGTATGCCGCTCAGTGCGTCGTCCACGAGCCGGGACCAGCTTATTCAACCGAGGGGTTGACAAGGTCGACGATCCGGCGCACCATCGTATTCAACCAAACGGTTGAGGAGGTCGGATGGCAGACGAGTTGTCCAAGGTGTTCGCCGCACTCGCGGACCCGACGCGGCGCGACATGGTTGCGCGGCTGGCGGTCTCGGATGCGACGGTCAGCCAACTCGCCGAACCGTACGACGTCAGTATCCAGGCCGTCTCGAAGCACCTGAAGGTGCTGCAGGACGCCGGCCTGGTGACCCGAACCCGGGAGGCCCAAACCCGTCCGGTCCATCTGGAAGCAGAGGTGTTCGACCTCATGACCACATGGATCGAGCGGTACCGGAAGCGGGCGGAGGAGCGCTACCAGCGCCTCGACGCGTTGCTCGCCGAGATGAACGACGGCCCCGAGGCCCAGCATCCGACGGTGTCGGACCCCGAGGTCGAACAACCACTCCACAAGGAAGGAAAGGTGTCATGACCGCAACGCAGACCCGCTATCCCGAGGCCGCCATCGAGGCCGACAAAGAGGTCCCCCTCATCCGGATCACCCGCGACTTCCGCGGAACTCCCGCCCAGCTGATGAAGGCCCACACCGACCCCGAACTCTTCGTCCGGTGGGTCGGGCCGGACGCGATCAGCAGCCGGGTCATCGAGTGGGATGTCCGCGACGGCGGCAGCTGGAGCTATGTCTCCACCCACGAGGGGCAGGAGTTCGGATTCCGCGGGTGCTTCCACACCGTGGGCGAAGACAAGATCGTGCAGACGTTCACCTTCCTCGGCATGCCCGATGCGGTGTCGCTGGAGACCCTGTGGTTCGAGGATCTGGGCGACGGCACGACGCGGCTCCACGCCCAATCCCTGTGCGACAGCTTCGAAGCGCGCGACGGTTGGCTCGCCTCGGGCATGGAGGTCGGCGTGAACGAGGGATACGCCGCACTCGACCGCATGCTCACCGAGGGCGAGATCTGATCGTGTCCGGCGTGACCCTGCCGGAACTGGATGCATCGTCGCGTCACCGAGAGGTGGCCTCCGACTTCGCGGAGGCCATCGCCGACGTCCGCGACTGGGAGGCGCCCACGCCGGTCGACGGGTGGGTGGCACGCGACGTCGTGGCCCACCTCGTCGACTGGTTCACCGGCTTCCTCGCCGCCGGTGGGGTGGCCCTGCCCGCGGGACCCGCTGTCGCCGACGACCCGGCCGGGGCGTGGTCACAGCACGCCGCCTCGGTGCAGGCACTCCTCGACGGACCGACCGCCGAGGACACGTTCACCCACCCGATGGCGGGCGAGCATCGACTCGTCGAGGCAATCGACCGGTTCTACACCGCCGACGTGTACATGCACACGTGGGATCTCGCCCGATCCCAGGGCGTCACCCCCGACCTCGACCCCGGATTCGCCGGACAACTGCTCGAGGGCATGGCGTCCATCGACGACATCCTCCGCAGTTCGGGTCAGTACGGTCCGAAGGTCGAGGTGGACGCCGATGCCGACCCGGTGAGTCGCCTCATGGGATTCATCGGCCGGGACCCGCGGTGGACGCCGGCGACGAGGAGTGATGACGAGCACGCGCTCGACAACGCGGAGTAGCCTCGATGAGGTGCCAGACGACAACTTCACCACGCATGGCTCCCAGTCGACCGAAACCCGGCATCCGTCACCCCGAACCCTGGGTGAACTGCGTGCCAGCGGTCACGTGCAGCGCAGTGTGCGCGACGAGATCCGCAACAACCTCCTGTCCGCACTCCGCGAGGGGCGCGACCCCTGGCCGGGCATCGTGGGCTTCGAGGCGACGGTCATCCCGCAGTTGGAACGGGCGCTGATCGCCGGCCACGACGTCGTCATGCTCGGCGAGCGCGGCCAGGGCAAGACCCGCATCCTGCGCACCCTCGTCGGGCTCCTCGACGAGTGGACGCCGGTCATCGCGGGTTCCGAGCTGGCCGAGCATCCCTACGAACCCATCACCCCCGGGTCGATTCGGAAGGCCGCCAACCTGCTCGACGATCTGCCGATCGAGTGGCGTCACCGTTCGCAGCGCTACAGCGAGAAGCTGGCCACGCCGGACACCTCCGTGGCCGACCTCGTCGGTGACATCGACCCGATGAAGGTCGCCGAGGGTCGCAGCCTCGGCGACCCGGAGACGATCCACTTCGGGCTCATCCCGCGCTCGCACCGCGGCATCGTGGCCATCAACGAGCTGCCCGACCTCGCCGAGCGCATCCAGGTGTCGATGCTGAACGTGATGGAGGAGCGCGACATCCAGGTCCGCGGGTACACCCTGCGACTGCCGCTCGACGTCCTGGTGATGGCCAGTGCCAACCCCGAGGACTACACCAACCGCGGCCGGATCATCACCCCGCTCAAGGACCGCTTCGGCGCCGAGATCCGGACGCACTACCCGCTCGAGCTCGACGACGAGGTGTCGGTGATCGAGCAGGAGGCGGATCTGACCGCCAGCGTCCCGACCTTCATCACCGAGATCCTGGCGCGGTTCACCCGCTACGCCCGTGACCACCCGTCGATCGACCAGCGATCGGGAGTCTCCGCCCGCTTCTCCATCGCCGGTGCCGAAACCGTTGCGGCCGCGGCGCTTCACCGGGCGACGGTGACGGGCGAGGACCAGGCGGTGGCACGCGTGGTCGATCTCGAGTCGGTGATCGAGGTGCTGCGCGGCAAGATCGAGTTCGAGTCCGGCGAAGAGGGCCGGGAACTCGAGATCCTCGAGCACCTGATGCGCAAGTCCATCGCCGACGCGGTGCGTGCCCACCTCGGCGGCGTCGACATGGCGCCGCTCGTCGCCGCCCTCGAGAACGGCGAGCCGGTGGTCACCGGCGACCGGGTGCGTGCCGACGACCTGCTGGGTTCCATCCCGTCGCCGGACACCACGTCCGGCGTTCTCGACCAGATCGCCGAGCGCCTCGAAGCGGACTCGGACGGGGAGCGTGCCAGTGCGGTCGAGCTCGCGCTCGAGGGACTCTTCCTCGCCCGTCGGATCGGCAAGGAGGCCGACGAGACCGGGCAGACCATCTACGGCTAAGCCCTTCGTGGCTCGCTCCGCTTGCACCTCAGGGGGCAGGGGAACGCAGCTCCGCTCGCACCTCAGGGAGCCCCGACACTAGGGAGAACACATGGCGCGCAAGAGCTTTCACCGTTCGCGCTACCAGCGGTACAGCGGCGGCCCCGATCCGCTCGCGCCGCCGGTCGATCTGCGCGAGGCATTGGAGACGATCGGCGACGATGTCATGGCCGGCGCGTCGCCGCAGCGGGCGCTCCGGGAACTGCTGCGTCGCGGGACACCGAACATGCGCGGACTCGACAAGTTGCGCGAGCAGATCAACCGTCGCCGGCAGGAACTGCTGAAGAAGCGCAACCTCGACGGCACCTTCGCCGAGATCCGCGAACTCCTCGACCGTGCGGTACTCGAGGAGCGCAAGCAACTCGCGCGTGATCTCGACGACGACGCCCGCTTCGCCGAGATGCAGATCGGGAGTCTGCCGCCGTCGACCGCCCAGGCCGTCGAAGAACTGTCGGAGTACAACTGGCGCAGTCCGCAGGCGCGTGAGGACTACGACAAGATCAAGGACCTGCTCGGCCGGGAATTGCTCGACCAGCGCTTCGCCGGCATGAAGGAAGCGCTCGAGGGGGCGAACGAGCAGGACCGGCAACGAATCTCGGAGATGCTCGGCGACCTCAACGAGCTCCTCGCCGCGCACAACCGGGGCGAGGACACCACCGAGGCATTCGACGAGTTCATGGCCAAGCACGGTGAGTTCTTCCCGGAGAACCCGCGCAACACCGAGGAACTCATCGATTCCCTCGCCCAGCGCGCGGCCGCGGCCCAACAGTTCTACAACTCGCTGACCCCTGAGCAGCGCGCCGAGCTCGACCAGCTGGCGCAGCAGGCGTTCGGGTCGCCGGACCTCATGAACCAACTGGCGCAGATGGATTCGCAGCTCCGGGCGGCTCGACCGGGTCTGGACTGGGACGACGCGCAGTCGTTCTCCGGCGACCAGCCGATGGGACTGGGCGAGGGGGCCGCGGCACTACGCGACATCTCCGAACTCGAGGCGCTCTCCGAGCAGCTGTCACAGCAGTATGCCGGCGCGCAGATGGACGACATCGATCTCGACGCGCTCGCCCGGCAGCTCGGCGACGACGCGGCGGTCGACGCGAGAATGCTGGCCGAGCTCGAGAAGGCGCTGTCCGAGCAAGGCTTCTTCGACCGCACCGCAGACGGTCAGCTCCGGCTGAGTCCGAAAGCGATGCGCCAGCTCGGTCAGTCGATCTTCCGCGACATCGCCGAGCAGCTGTCGGGCCGCCGGGGCGATCGCCAGACCCGCCAGACCGGACTGCTCGGCGAGCCTACCGGCGCTTCCCGGGAGTGGGAATTCGGCGACACCGACCCCTGGGACGTCACCCGGACCGTGTCGAATGCGGTGCTGCGCACCGTGTCCGAGACACACGAACCGTCGCTCGCGACGTCGGAGATGGCGCGATCGGGAGTGCGTATCGACGTCCGCGACGTCGAGGTCTCGGAGACCGAGAGCCGTACGCAGGCAGCGGTGGTCCTGCTCGTGGACACGTCCTTCTCGATGGAGATGGAGGGCCGGTGGACGCCGATGAAGCGCACCGCGATCGCCCTGAATCATCTGATCTCCACGCGCTTCCGCAGCGACGAACTCCACCTCATCGCGTTCGGAAGATACGCGCGGTCGATCGACATCGCCGAGCTCACCGGTCTGCAACCGCGGATGGAGCAGGGGACCAACCTGCATCACGCACTGTTGCTCGCCCAGCGGCACCTCCGGCGGTTCCCGAATGCGCAGCCGGTGGTCCTGGTGGTCACCGACGGAGAGCCGACCGCGCATCTCGATCCGAGTGGGGAACCGTTCTTCTTCTATCCGCCGCACCCGCAGACCATCGCGCTGACGGTTCGGGAACTCGACCATGTCGCGCGAATCGGCGCCCAGGTCACGTTCTTCCGTCTCGGCGAGGATCCCGGGCTGGCCCACTTCATGGATCAGATCGCCCGCCGGATCGGCGGACGCGTGGTGGCGCCGGACGTCGACGGTCTCGGTGCCGCCGTGGTCGGCGACTATCTGCGGACCCGGAAGGGGCGTCGGCGCGGCTGATCGACGCCCCGTCGATGAGCGCCGCGGCGACGTCGGCGCGAATGTGTCGGCGCGAGAATGTCAGACGGTCTTCGGCTTTCGGCCGGCGATGATCCAGAGCACGATGCCCACCAGTGCGAGCAGGCCGCCGAAACCGCCGCCGACAACGGCCAGCAGCACGCCGCCGACGCCGCGGAGGATGCCGGACGCGTCGATGGATGCGACGACGGCCGGCGAATCGCACTGGAACGAGTAGGTGCCGGATTCCACGACCTCGAACGAATCGAACGATTCGACCCCGGAACCGTCGAAGGTGAACTCGGTCGTCGAGTTCGTACCCGACGCCAGCGCAGCGGGACCGGTGATCTCGCAGGCGGGTACGCCGTTCGTGCTGCTGCTGCTGAACAACTGGAACTCGTCACCGGCGTCGTAGTACTGCTCGGCGGTGGGGTTGACCTCGAACGCCTTGTCGGCCACGTTCCCGATACCGGCGATCGCCATGACCACCCCGACGGTGACCGACAGGACCAGGATCAGCACACCGAGCAGGGTCAGGATCTTGCCCCACCGTCGCATCCCGGCGCGGTCCTTGCGCGGGGGAGGGGGCGGTGGATACCCGCCATACGCGGCGGGTTGTCCGAAGCCGCCCGACGGCGCGTACCCGCTGTCCGGGTAGGGCGGCTGCTGGGGATGCGATTGGCCGTACGGCGACTGGTAACCCGAGGGCGTCGGTCCCGGTCGGCCGTCGCCGGGCTGCCCCGGATCGTAGGGCTGACTCATCTTCGCCTCCGATGTACGCCGGTCGGCCGTCCCGCCCGGACGTGTTGGATTATGCCGCTCGGCCGGGCCTTTCGTCGGGCAGTTGGCCGTAGGGGTCGTCGGTGCGGGGTACCGGTCTGGCGACGCCTCGGGGTCGTCTCCGGGGAAAGATCAGGGTGGTCGTGCCGGACGCGGGCAACTAGGGTTTCCAGACGTGACCCAACCCGGCGATTCACCGATGCCCGACGACCGTCGTGCCCGACTCCGCGCCGCAGATGCGGACCGCGAACTGGTCCACGAGATCCTCTCCGCCGCCATGGCGCACGGCAGCCTGTCCCCGGTCGAGTACGAGGAGCGGGCCGGAAAAGCGGTCCTCGCGAAGACCTTTGGTGACCTCGACGCCCTGACCGACGACCTCCCGGTGGCACAACTCGGCGTCGCGATGCCTGCGGCCAGCCTGTCTCCGGGCCCGCGGGTGACGGGCGGCAGCGCGGACACGGCCGTCCGCCACCGGTTGGCCATCATGTCCGGGAGCGAGCTGTCCGGGACGGCGGTGGTCGCTGATCAACTCACCGCCACCGCCATCATGGGCGGCGTCGAACTGGACCTTCGCGAGGTGGAGTTCACCGCGCCGGTGCTGACGGTCCAGTGCGTGGCGATCATGGGCGGGGTCGAGATCAAGATGCCCGACGGAGTGACCGTCGAGATCGGGGGACTGGGCATCATGGGCGGATTCAGCGGGCGGTCGCAGAAGGCGTCCCGGCCCGGCGCGCCGGTGGTACGGGTGACCGGACTGGCGCTGATGGGCGGCGTCGACGTCAAGTACGTGCCCCGGGAGGAGCCCGACGCCTGAGGAAGTTCAGGCGAGCAGCAGGGCGATGATCATGATGATGGGTATCGACGTGAGCGTCGTGATCAGTGCCGTGTCCCGGGCGAGGATCTGGCCGCGCCGGTAACGGGTCGCGTACACCAGGACATTCTGTGCGGTCGGCAACGCCGCGATGACCACCTGCGCGAACAACGCCTCGCCGGTCTGCCCGAATCCCCAACGGGCGATGGCATAGACGGCCAGCGGCATGACGATCATCTTCAACACGCTTGCCAGTGCGATGTCGCGGCGGGGGCTCGCACCCTTCTTGAACACCGCGACGCCGGTGAGCGACAAGCCGAATGCCAGCAGCGCCGCCGGCACGGAGGCGTCACCGAGCATCTTCAGCGGGGACATCACGGCCGCGGGCGGGCTCCAGCCGATCAGCGAGACCGACAGACCCGCGAGTCCGCCGACGACGATCGGATTGGTGATCGGCGCGACGAGCGAGTCCCGCAGCAGCGATCGCCCCGAATCCCGGTCCAACGCAGTGAGATCCAGCGCGAGCAACGCGATCGGTGAGTAGATCAGGATCTGGAACAGCAGCAGCGGCGCGATGAACGACGCATCGTCGAGAACAAAGATCGCAATCGGAAGACCCAGATTGACGCTGTTGACATACGACGACGACAGGCCGCCGATCACGAGTTCGGGAACCGCGCGTCGAAACCACAGTTTGGCGACGACGACGTACACCGCTCCGATCAGAAAGGCGCTGCCGCCCGCGATCACCAGCGTCGAGGAGAAGACGACCGACAGATCGGAGGTGACCATGGAATGGAACAGCAGCGCCGGTGTGAAGACGAAGAACACCAGGCGGGAAAGGACTTCGTGGGCGTGGTCGCCGATGACACGCGTGCGCCCGAGGAGATATCCCACCCCGACTACAATGAAGATCACCGTGAAGCCGGAGATGACGCCAGACACCGGTTGAGTCTAATCGTTAGGCTGGTGAACACATCGTGTCGGATCTACATGGGGGTTGTGCGTGAGTTATCCACCGGGACAGGGCTCGGGCCAGGGCCAGGACGACTGGGGTACGGTTCCGAGCTCGGGGTCCTCGGGCAACTCGGGTCCCAACCTCTCCAAGGGTGACCAGGGCCAGGGTGCCGCACCCGAGTACGCGCCGACCGAATACGGCCAGACCTACCAGCCGGGTCCGTCGTCGGACCCCTACGGCCAGAACGCCTACGGCCAGAACGCCTACGGTCAGAACCCGTACGGTCAGGAGCAGTACGGGCAGAGTCCGTACGGATCGCCGGCCGGCAACCAGGGCTACGGGACGCCGAGCCAGGATCCCTACGCACAGCCGCCGGGTGGGTCCTACGGTCAGGTCAACGATCCCTACCAGGCGCCGGCGTACGGCGGCGCGTACGGGTCGCAGAACCCCTACGGCGCGGCACCTTACGGCGGCGGTTATGGATACGCGCCGCCGCAGAAGACCAACGGCAAGGCGATCGCGGCCCTCATCTGTGGCATCGTCGGCGTCGTCTCGCTGATCGCCTGCTTGTTCTTCTCGTTCTTCCTGTCGATACCGGTCGGCATCGCGGCCGTCGTGCTGGGGTTCATGGCGCGACGGGACATCGAACAGTCCGGTGGCACGCAGAGTGGTTCGGGGATGGGCCTGGCGGGGATCATCACCGGCGCGCTCGCCATCGTCGGTGGCGTGGTGTGGACCGTTCTGTTCATCGTCCTGATCGTCGCCGGCGACACGAGCTCCTCCACCTACTACTACTGAACGAATTTCGGGCCGATCCGGGGTCGTGTTCATCGACTCCGGCCCAGTTCGGAGCCCTTTCTCACTAAGCTGTGCGTGATGCACGGCCGGTTGGTCGTGCACGCATCTCCCCGCGTTGTCCCGCTGCGGCACAGCTTGTGAAAGGCATCCGATGACCACTCCGACCGGGGGTAGCGATCCGACGGATCCGGCCCAGGCACCGCAATCCCCACCGTCCGGCCCACCTTCGGACACCTCGGCAACCGACCCGTCGCCGTGGGAACCGACCCAGAAGGCGGCGGTCCCCGACGAGGTGCCGGACTCGGTGCCGGTGACCTCGACACCCGGGACCGGACCGGATGACACGGAGATTCCCGAGTCGCACAGTCCGGCCGACGGTGTCACCCGGGTCATCCGCACCGGTGGACCGTCGAATCCGTCCGCTGCACAGCCGGTTCCGCCGCCACCCGCGCCCAGTGGCCCCGGGGACCCGGGTCCGGGTGGCCCGGCCCCGTCCGGTTACGACGCCACGCGCGTGATCTCGACGCGGTCCCCGGCGGGACCGCCACCGGGACAAGCCCCACCACCTCCCCGGCCGGGCTTCGGTCAGCAGCAGGGATACGGACAGCAGGGATACGGACAGCAGGGATACGGACAGCCGCAGGGTTACGGACCGCCGGGTCATTGGCAACCCGGACCCGGCCGGCCGGGATATGGACCCCCGCCGGGGTACGGTCAGCCTCCGCAGGGTCCGCCCCAGGGTCGGTCCGGGCAACCGTTCGCCACGCTCGGTGATGCCCGATCCGCGGAATCGGCCTCCGCCGACTCCCGCCCCGCAGGCGGCCGGCCCGTCGACGCCGATGGCCCGTCGACCAACAAACTGGCCGTGGCCGCCCTGGCGGCCTCACTGCTGGGTCTCCTGTGCGTCGGGGTCGGCGGCATCGTCGGGCTGGTGCTCGGCATCGTCGCGCGGAGACAGATCGCGGCGTCGGGTGGCAGGCAGACCGGTGATGGGGTGGCGCTCACCGCGGTCATCATCGGGGCGTTCATCATCGTCGTGTGGGTTGCATACTGGGTGGCCATCGCGTTGACCGACCTCCGATCGCCGTGGGGCTACCTCTGAAGTAGGCGACCCCGGGCGCGTGCGGATCGGCCATTTTGGAATCGGGCGTCCTCGCCAGGTAGTCTGGTCGGGTTGTGTGCCGCGGCCGCGCCGGGTCGAGGGGTGCACTGATGGGGCCGATCCAGTGATGCCAGGCGTCACCACCGGCCACGCAGACCACAGTAGGAGAAGGGCTCAACCATGGCTGTACCGAAGCGCCGGATGTCGCGGGCGAACACCCGTAGCCGTCGTTCGCAGTGGAAGGCGGAAAACCCCGCACTGCAAGAAGAGAAGGTGAACGGCGTCCCCGTGCGGATTCCGCGTCGCCTGGTCAAGGCGGCTCGCGCCGGTCTCATCGACCTGGATCGTCGCTAGCCTCGTTCGGTCGCCGTACCGGCGCCGCACTGTCATACCGATGACCGCCCCTGGCTCGCCCGGGGCGGTCATTCGCGTGCTGACCGACTGGCCTGTCCCTGGATATTGAGGTGATCTCGTGGTGTTCGACGTGCTCAACTTCGCGGGTATCGCGGTGTTCGCGGCGTCGGGGGCGATGCTCGGGGTCCGCAAGGACTTCGACATGTGGGGGATCATCACCGTCGGCGTGCTCACCGGGGTCGGCGGCGGCGTATTGCGCGACGTCCTGCTGGGGATCACCCCGCCCGCGTCGATCAGCGGGTGGGGTCCCATCGTCACCGCAACTGTCGCCGGCCTCGTCGTCTTCTTCTTCCATCCCGCCTTCACGGCACTGCACCGGTCGATACTCGTGCTCGACGCATTCGGGATGGGGCTCTTCGCGGCCACGGGTGCGAGCATCGCCCTCGACGTCGGGGCGAGCCCGTTCGCCGCGACGACCGTCGGGCTCCTCACCGCGGTGGGTGGCGGCGTGCTCCGCGACATGATCTCGAACGAGATCCCGCTCCTCCTCACACCCGCCGACCTCTACGCCGTACCCGCGGTACTCGGTGCCGCCATCGTCGCGATCGGCGCGACGTACACCTCGGTGGCGCACTGGATCTGGCTCGTCGTCGGATCTGTCCTCGCGACCGCGCTGCGCCTGGTGAGCCTTCGGTTCGCGCTGCGGCTCCCGACCGCACGACGCTGACCTTGCCGCAAACCCACCCTTTCTCCGTGAACCCACCCGGTCCGAGCGCGGTGGATCTACGGAAAAGGGGTGGGTTTACGGATCACTCGACGCCGCCGAGTCGAAGTGCTTTCTTGATCTGCGCGTAGAAGCGCGCCTTGTCGGCGAGGTCCGGCCATGTCCACCGCACGACGGTGTACCCCTGCGCGCGCAGCCGGTCCTCACGCGCCTTCTCTTCGACCACCGTCTGCCACGCGGGCTCGTCGCCGAGGCCGCCGCTGTACTTGATCATGCCGTCGAATTCGCCTATCACCCTGTTCGCCAGCAGGAAGTCGACGCGAGCGATGAACACGCCGTGGTCGTCGAAGATCTTGACCTGCTGTCGTGGTATCGGCAGGTCGGGGAACTCGAGCATGACTGCGCGACTGAGGGATTCGCCGATGCTCTCCGACGATGCGTTCGCGTGTGCCAGCGCGCGGCGGAGCATCTCGACCCCCTTGAATCCTCGGCACGAGTCGAGGATCTGTCTCATTCGGTCCGGATCGGCGTCACGTCGAAGCGCGGCGTCGAGCACCGCGAGGGCCTGCCGGTTGGTTCCCAGTCGGGCGACATCACATGCCGTGCGCTCGATGGATGTCACCGTGACCCCGTCGATGACGTCGATGTCCTGCGGCTTGACGGTGGCCTGATGTCTGACGATGTGCTTGGCCCGTTTTCCGACTTTCGGCGACGTCACATGGACCTGCGACAGGTCGGGCCACAGCATCGGCAGCCTGTGCATGGCAGCTGACGAAGTGTGACTGAAGATCCGACCGGGTCGTCCAGCCCTTGCCGCAGCAATGACGGTCAAGCGGTGCTTCTCGACTGCCTGGAGTTCGCTGACCGCGGTGAAGTCGGCCAACGCGCCCGGCCAGAGCCGCACGAGGGTCTTGTTGCCGACCATGTGCTGCAACTGTTCATCACTGATGTGGGTGCCGGCGGTTTCTTTGCGGAGAATCAGGCCATGCGGGTCGGTGGGTAGGTCCATACGAATCAGACGCACGAATGCGCCGTCCGGACCCACCTTCCGACAAACCCACCCCTTCTCCGTAGACCCACCTGGTTCGAGAGTGGTGGGTTCACGCAAAAGGGGTGGGTTTGCGGGTGGTGGGGTTACTGCGCGATGTACTTGTTGACTGCCCGGTTCAGGAAGTTCGGGATGAACTTGGCGGCGTTCTGCAGGAACAGGGTCTGCGCGCCGACGGAGTAGCTGGTGCGGTGCAGCAGTTTGTCCTGACGGGTCGGGTGCACCGACTCCCAGATCTTCTCGGCGACCTGTTCGGGAGTGATCCGGATGCCCAGGGTCTTCGTCGACTTGGCGCCGCCGGTGGCGAGGGCGGTCTTCGCCCACGGGGGCCAGATGCTGACGACGCGGATGTCGTCGTGCTCCCATTCCAGTTCGAGCGCCTCGGTCAGGCCCGCGACGAAGAACTTGGTCGCCGAGTAGACCGCGATGCCGGGCTGGCCGTAGATCGCCGACGCCGATCCGATGTTCACCAGGTGCGCGCCCGGCGTCTTCTTCAGGTACGGGTATGCGGCCTGGGCGCCGAGCGCGACGCCGAGGGCGTCGATGTCGATCTGCCGCTTGATCTGGTCTGGCGTGATGTGGTCGATCTGGCCCTCGTGGAGGATGCCGGCATTGTTGTCGAGGACGTCGAGTGTGCCGCCGGTGTGCGAGGTGAACTCGGCGAGAGCTTCGGCCCACTGCTCCGGCTCGCGGACGTCGAGGGTGCCGGTGATGAAGTCGGGATGGTCGGCCTTCACCTTCGCCAGCGCGTCGGCATCGACGTCGTAGACGCCGACTGTCCACCCGTCGCGGCCGAAACGCTCCGCGGTGGCGAGACCGATTCCGGCAGCGCCGCCGGTGATGAAGATGGAGGGCATGGAGGACTCCTTGCAACTGAACGGACGGCTTCGACGCCGCTGACCTGCGAGGACGATCCTCGGCGCTGAACTTACCGGTGAGTATATTCGTCGATTCGTTTACTCGGTCACACGGCGGTGCTATCTTGACAACACGCATTGTCATTACATCGATCATTGTCACGATCGACGACGACCGGGAAGTGAGTTCTCCATGACCGCCGCGATGGAACGATCCGAGAATGTCATCAGTCTCCGGGACCAGGGCACCGAGGAGGTCTCGGCACGGCTGTTGGCGTCGGCCGCCCGGCTGTCGCGCAACGCGATGACCGAGATCGACTGGTCGAAGCCGATGGACCCCACCAAGTACGGGTGCAGTCCGGAATGGTCGTCGCTGTACGGGACCGCGTACTGGGACGAGCTCACCGAGGAACAGCGGATCTCGGTGACGCGCCACGAGTTCGCCTCGATCATGAACATCGGGATCTGGTTCGAGATGATCCTGCAGGAGATGGTCATCCGCGACCAGTACCTCGGCGACTACCACGGTTCGGAATTCCAGTTCGCGCTCACCGAGGTCGCCGACGAGTGCCGACACTCGTTGATGTTCGCCAAGGCGTCGGAAAAGATGGTCGGCGCCTCCTACCATCCGTCGAAGAAGGTCTCGCGCCTCGGCAAGATCTTCATGCAGACCGCGAAGAACGAGGTCGCCTACGCCGGCATCCTGGTCGCCGAGGAGGTCCTGGACGTCTTCCAGCGCGGCTGCATGCGCGACGACCGCGTGCTCGACTTCATCCGCACGGTCAACGAGATCCATGTGCTGGAGGAATCGCGCCACATGAAGTTCGCGCGCGAAGAGGTGCGTGACTCGCTGGAGGGCGTCAGCTGGGCGCGCCGCCAGTTCAGTGCGTTCGCGGTCGCCGTCGGCGCCTACTTCATCGTGACGAGTCTGGTGCAGCCCAAGGCCTTTGCCGACGCCGGGCTCGACGTCGACCGCGCGGTCCGGGAGATGCGCAGCAACTCGCACTTCCACTCGATGATCCGCAGCAGCTGCGCGCACCTCATGGAATTCCTCGACGAGGTCGGACTCCTGACCAAGCCCGCCATGCGGTACTACCGGAAAGCGCACATGCTCTGATGTTCGTCATCACCCAATCGTGTTGCAGTGACGCAGCATGCGTGGCCGTGTGCCCGGTCAACTGCATCCATCCGACACCGGAGGAGCGCGGCTTCGGCAGCTCCGACATCCTGCACATCGACCCCGAGGCGTGCATCGACTGCGGCGCATGCGCCGATGCCTGCCCCGTCGACGCCATCTACCCGGCGGACAAACTCGGCACCCGGGACAAGGTCTTCATCGACATCAACGCGGACTACTACAAGAACAACCCGGAGGTTCGCTCGGGCTGGGCGCCCATCGGTGACGACTCCGCGTCGTCGATCACCTATCCCGAGGTGCCGAAACTGCCTGCGGGACTTCGGGTCGCGCTGGTCGGAACGGGTCCCTCCGGCGGTTACGCCCTGCGCACGCTGCTCGACCGCACCGAGGCGCAGGTCACCGTCATCGACAAACTCCCCACTCCCGGTGGGCTCGTGCGCGCCGGCGTCGCCCCGGACCACCCGGGCACCAAGGGCGTGCTCCGCGGGTTCGACCTGCTTTACCGCGACCCGCGCGTCACGATGCTGACCAACGTGACCATCGGGGACGGCGCCGACCAGATCACCCCGGCCGAACTCGCGGAGCATTTCGACGCGGTGTTCTACGCGGTCGGTGCCAGTGAGTCACGGCGCCTGGGTATCCCGGGCGAGGACCTTCCGGGTTCGACGTCGGCCACCGATCTCGTCGCCTGGTACAACGGCGTGCCCGGTGTCGATGCCGGGCCACCGCTGCGCCGCGGAACCGCCGACGACCCGGCGACGGGTCGTGCGGTTGTGGTCGGTACGGGCAACGTGGCCCTCGATGTTGCGCGAATCCTCGTGTCCCCGCCGGACTTGTTGGCCACCACCGACATCGCCGACCGGGCGCTCGAGCTGCTCGCCGAGCAGAACGTACACGAAGTGGTGCTGCTGGGCCGTCGTGACCAGGCGTCCGCAGCCTACACCGCGGCCGAATACCGTGCGCTGTCGGAGATCCCGGGCGTCGAGGTCGAGGTGATCGAGGACGCCGAAGGTGCCGATCTCGCCCGGTTCCGTCAACCCGCCGACCCGAAGCGCCGTCGGATCGTGTTCCTGTTCCACAGCAGTCCCGAAGAGATCACCGGTGATTCGCAGGTCGAGTCGATCACGGTGCGCACGGGGGAGGGGCGCCACCACGTCGCCACCGATCTCGTGGTGCGCTCGATCGGCTATCGCTCCACCCCGATCCCCGGCCTCACCTTCGACGACGCGCGCGGCGTCTTCAGCAACGTCGACGGTCGCCTCGTCGACGAGACAGGTGCGATCGTGCCGGGCGGATATGTGCTCGGCTGGGCCAAGCGCGGACCCAGCGGCGGCATCGGCGCCAACAAGATGTGTGCGACGCGGACTGTCGAGGACTTCATCGCCGACGCCGCGGCAGGCCGGCTGCCCCGGACCGAACGCGAGCCCGGAGCCTTCGGTGCGTTGGTGCGCGCACGCGTCCGGACGGTGATCGGCTACCGCGGGATGCGGGCCATCGACCGTCGCGAACGGCGTCGCGGCCTCGAACAGGGCCGGCCCCGTGTGAAGTTCACCCAGGTCGCCGAGATGGTGGGCGCCGCGGGATGGCGTCGGACCTGACGGCCACCGCTCCGGTTTCGGGCCGGGGTGCCGCTCTGCCGTGCCACCATCGAGGTTCCGACACGTCGAGGAGGGCCTGATGACCACCGATTCCTACCAGAAGTGGCGAGAGCGATCGTTGTTCGTCGTCTTCCTGTCCGCGCTGGTCACGCAGAACGCCATCGCGATCCCCTACGTACGACAGAACGGGCCGGGGTCGGTCAAGGACTTCTTCGTGGGGGACATCCTGAAGACGACGCCCGGACGGTTCGCGATGGTCGACCTGACGTTCGTCGTCATCGGCTTCCATGTGTGGGCTCTCGCGGAGGCCCGCCGCCTGCGCATCCTGCCGTGGTGGCTGGCGTCGGTCGTGCTGACCTTCGGCGTCGGCATCGCCACCGCGATCCCGTTCTTCTTCCTCGCCCGGGAGCGTGCGCTGGGTTCGCGGTAGCGGAACCGCGCGCTCGGTGGCGCTCTCGCGGGCGGGCCGGGCCGGTGAGAACCAGACAACGTCGCCGTAACACCGAGGCAAGTCGCATTTCATGCGCCTCGCGGATAGTGGCGGAATGTCGAGCACTCCACAATTCCTGCAGGGTGTCTACGCGTTTTCCGGTTCGGGCCTGTCGAAGCCGGGGCCGATCGATGCGTCGCTGACCTTCGTCGTCCCGCCCGGGATGACTGCTCAGCCGTTGTACTTTCGCGGCGGCAACAGCTCCGACGAACTCATCTGCGTGACCCTGGTTCGCGACGGCACGCCGATGCGGATGTTCCCGATGGGCGCGAGGTCGTCGGTCAACGTGCCGTTGCGGGTCGTCGAAGACGTGGAACCCGACACCACCCTGGAGCTCCTCCTCGCCGCGCCGGAGGGCGCGAGCGGTGAGGTCGTCGTCGACTTCGGGATGGTCATCTTCTGATGGGGGACGAGCACGTGACGCCGCCGGTTCCCACGCGTCGGTTGGTCGTGGTCGGCAACGGCATGGCCGGCGCGCGCACCGTGGAGGAGATCATCTCCCGCGGCGGCCGGGAACAGTTCGCCATCACCATGATCGGCGACGAGCCGTACGGGAACTACAACCGGATCATGCTCAGCCACGTGCTGGCCGGGGAGACCGCGGTCGACGACGACGACCTGATGCTCAACCCGATGGCGTGGTACCGGGAGAACGACGTCACGCTCCATTCCGGTGATCGCGCCGAGTCGATCGACCGGTTCGCCAAGACGGTGACCTGCGCGAGCGGACGGATCATCGAGTTCGACGTGCTGATCATCGCGACCGGGTCCCACACCTTCTTCCCCAACATGGACGGACTCCGCGAGCCCGACGGCAGGCTCGCACGCGGCGTGTTCGGCTTCCGCACCATCGAGGACACGAACGGCATGCTGCAGATGGCCGAGTCGCGCGACAACGTGCGCGCGGTGGTGATCGGCGGTGGGTTGCTCGGACTCGAGGCCGCCTACGGACTGCAGACGCAGGGTGTGGCCGTCGACGTCGTGCACTCGCCCGGGCACCTGATGAACCAGCAACTCGACGAGCGCGGCGGCAAGGTGCTGCGCAACCAGATCGAGGCGTTGGGGGTCGGCGTCCACACCGGCAAGCGGACGACGGCGGTGCTGCGCAACGACGACGGGACCGTCGCGGGAGTCGGTTTCACCGACGGCGATTCGCTGCCCGCCGACATGATCGTGGTGACGGCCGGCATTCGTCCCAACGTCGAGATCGCCCGCGGCGCAGGTCTGGTCGTCGAGCGCGGCATCGTCGTCGACGACCAGATGCGTTGCGAGGACGAGGCCTTCATCTACGCGGTCGGGGAGTGCGCGCAGCACCGCAGTGAGGTGTACGGTCTCGTCGCACCGCTGTGGGAGCAGGCAGTCGTGCTCGCCGACGTCCTCACCGGCGCGAATCCGGCTGCCGAATACCATGGTTCGCGACTGACCACCAAGTTGAAGGTCGCCGGTGTCGACGTCGCGGCCATGGGGGTCAAGGGGCCGGAACGCGAGGACGACGAATTCGTCCAGTTCTACGAACCACGCAACGGCGTCTACAAGAGCGTCGTGGTCCGTGACAACAAGCTCATCGGAGCGATGCTGCTGGGCGACATCTCGAAGGTCAACTTCCTCACGCAGGCCTTCGACGACAAGGTACCGCTTCCCGACGAACGCATCTCGATGCTGTTCGACCTGGGCACCCCCAGCGCCGAGACCGGGGCGGCCGAGCTCGCCGACGACGTGCAGGTGTGCAACTGCAACGGGGTCACCAAGGGCGACATCGTGGCCTGCGTGGCGTCGGGGTGCACGAGCGTCGGCGAGGTGTGCGCGAAGACCCGCGCCGGCAAGGGATGTGGTTCCTGCAAGGGGCTCGTCGCCGACATCGTCGAACTCGCAGCGGGGGACGAGCTCACCGCCGACGCGTCCGCCGATTGGTACGTCCCGGCCATCCCACTGACGAAACCCGAACTGATAGACGCCATCCGACGGCAGGACCTGCGGTCGGTCAGCGAGGTGTTCGACAAACTCGCGCCCGGCGGCGAGGACGCGACCGCCAAGATGCCGCTCGCCTCACTGTTACGGATCATCTGGGGTTCGGAGTGGAAACGCGAACCCGGTGCACTGTTCGTCAATGACCGGGTGCACGCGAACATCCAGCGTGACGGCACCTTCTCGGTGGTGCCGCAGATGAAGGGCGGGGTGACCTCACCCGAGCAGTTGCGCAAGATCGCCGACGTCGCGGAGAAGTACTCGATCCCGATGATCAAGGCGACCGGTGGGCAGCGACTCGATCTGCTCGGCGTGAAGAAAGAAGACCTGCCAAAGGTCTGGGAAGATCTCGGCATGCCGTCGGGGTACGCGTACGGCAAGAGCTTCCGGACGGTCAAAACCTGTGTCGGCACCGACTATTGCCGATTCGGTCTCGGCGACTCGACGCAGCTCGGCATCGACATCGAGACGCGCTACCAGGGTCTGGAGTCACCGGCGAAGCTGAAGCTCGCGGTGACCGGGTGTCCGCGCAATTGCGCCGAGGCGCTGTGCAAGGACTTCGGCGTGGTCGCGATCGGTGACGGCAAGTGGGAGATCTACGTCGGTGGCGCCGCCGGCGCGCACATCCGCAAGGGCGACCTGCTGGCCACCGTGAATTCGGCCGACGAGGTGATCCGGTTGTGCGGCATCTTCATCCAGTACTACCGCGAGCAGGGCAAATGGCTGGAGAGGACGTACGCGTTCGTACCGCGCATCGGCATCGAGGAACTCCGCGCGATCATCGTCGACGACCGTGACGGACTGGTCGCCGGGTTGCAGGAGCGGATCGACGCCGCGGTCGAGGCCTACGTCGATCCCTGGCTGGACCGCGCCGAACCCAAATCGCCCGCGCAGTTCACCTCGGCGCTTCCGCTGCTGCCGCTGCCCCGGGTGCCGGTCCGATGACCAGTGTGTCGGCGGACGCCGGCGTCGTCGTGGGGCAGCTGGACGACCTGCAGGTCGGCGAGAGCCGAGCATATGCGATGCAAGACAGGCAGATCGCGGTGTTCCGCCTGACCGACGGGACCCTGCGCGCCACCGACGCCGTCTGCCCGCATCGCGGGGGACCGCTCGCCGACGGCCAGTTCGATCTGGGCAAGGTCGTCTGTCCGTTGCACCAGTACGCCTTCGAACTGGCCGATGGCCGATGCACCTCGGACGGTATCGACTCCATCGGCGTCTACCGCGTCGAGGACCGGGACGGGGACATCGTCGTCTGGTTGGGTGCTCCTGCGGGCGTTGGTGACAAACGACTGCTCCCTGAGGTGTGAGGAGCGATAGCGACGAGCCACGAAGGGCCTGGTGAGACGCGTTGCGGTGCCCTTCGTGGCTCGCTTCGCTCGCACCTCAGGGAGCATGAGTTCAGTCGCCCAGGAGTGGTCTTTCGTGGCCCACGACGGCCGTCAGGCCGGAGACCCTGATCTGTGAGGAGCGATAGCTACGAGCCACGGGGGGGCTGGTGACGGCACTGAAAGTCCTCCTGCACGTTTGTTCACAAAGCCTCGTGTCAATGTCAGCGTGGGCGACCGCCCCTGCGCCCTGCCCGGGCGCGAAGTAGATCGATATCCCCGTCGATCAGTGCCTTCTTCTTCGCACGAGACCAGCCGTGAATTCGTCGCTCGATCGCGTAGGCGTCGTCCAGTGACAGTTCAACCGACCACGCCAGCCTCACCGGCTGGCGGTGAGCAGTGAAACCAACCTGCGCCGAGCTGTGTTGGCGTAACCGATTGTCGAGGTCGCGCGTGCTTCCGACGTAGTACTTCCCGCCCGCGCACTCGAGGATGTATACCCATGCCACGGAGGTATCTTCGTGGATGCTCGGCGTCTCTGGCAGATCGATACGATCGTCTGTGTACAGGTTCGAGGTGGCCGCGGAGCTTGTGCACTCGGGTTTGCGGCGCCCTTCGTGGCTCGTCGCTAACGCTCCTCGCACCTCAGGGAGCATGGGGTGGCGTCGCACCTCAGGGAGCGTGGCCTCCGCAGGGAGCGTGTGGGGTCACCCTCCGTAGGCTCCGGGCCTCCTCAGGGAGCGGAAGGCGTTGCGAGGGCTTGTCAGTACACGTCCCGCACATAGCGTTTGTCGGCTGCGAGGGCCTTGACGTAGGACTCCGCGCTCGCGGGGGAGCGGCGACCATGCTGCGCGACAATGCCTTTCAGTGTCGCATCGACGTCCTTGGCCATCCGTGTCGCGTCCCCGCAGACGTACACGTGCCCGCCATCGTGTAACCACTGGTAGAGCTCCTCGCCGTGTTCGCGCATCCGGTCCTGGACGTAGATCTTGCGATCCTGATCGCGCGAGAACGCGACGTCGAGGCGGGTGAGCAGTCCGTCGCCGAGCATGGTCGTCAACTCCTCGCGATAGTAGAAGTCGGTCGCCGAGTACTGCTCGCCGAAGAACAGCCAGTTCTTCCCGGTGTGCCCCAGGGCCTCGCGTTCGCGGAGGAAACCGCGGAACGGGGCGACGCCGGTGCCGGGGCCGATCATGATCATCGGGGTGTCGGGATCGGCCGGCGGCCGGAAGTGACTCGTGGAGATGACGAACACGCCGATCTCGTCGTCGGCGCGGTCGGCCAGGAAGGTCGAGCAGACTCCACCACGCGGCGTGCCGAACAGGTTGTAGCGCACGGCCGACACCGTCAGTTGGATCTCGTCAGGACTCTCCAGGGGACTCGACGAGATCGAATACGACCGGGGGACCATCGGTTTGAGGACCTGCATCCACTCCAAGGCGTCGGCGGTGACGGGATGATCGGCCAGGACATCGACCGACTGTCGCCCCCACGCCCAGTCGTTGAACTGCTGTTTGTTCCCGGGTGCGATGAGCGTCTTGAGATCGGCGGAACCGGTACGGTCGGCGACGAAACGAATGAGATCCGGTGTCACACGAGCGAATTCGATGCGGTCGCGCAGGGCGGTGTGCAACGCGACCTCATCACCGCCCACGGTCACCGACGCGTCGGCGTCGAGGCCGGTGCGGTCCAGGAACTCCTCGACGAGGGTCGGGTCGTTGCGCGGCCAGACCCCCAACGCGTCCCCGGCCTGGTACGACATCGTGCCGGCGGGCAGGTGGAACCCGAAGTTGCGCACGTCCTTACCGGACCCCTCGGAGTTGAGCTTGACGTTCCGCACGAGCGAGGTGAGCAGCGGCTTCTTCCGCGAATAGGCCGGCGCGGAACGTACCGAGGGTGCCGCCGCGGAGTCGGCCGGTTCACTGACCACGGTCACCCGGTCCCCGGTCACCCCCGAGGTGGGTGCCCGGTTCGACATGCTGATCGCCCGGATGACCTCGGTCAGCCAGCCGCCCGCCATCTCCTCGAAGTCGGGTTCGCAGTCGACGCGCTCGAGTAGGCGACGGCCACCCAGTTCACCGATGCGGGTGTCGAGTTTGCGTCCGTGGCCGCAGAAGTCGTCGTAGTTGGAGTCGCCGAGCGCCAGCACCGCGTAGTCGACGCCGGACAGGTCGGGTGCGTCCTCGGAGTTCAGCGCGTCCCAGAACGACGTACCGTTGGCCGGCGGATCGCCGTCCCCGGTGGTCGAGGTGACGAACAGGGCCGTCCCCTTCAGTTCGCCGACCTCGACATCGTCCATCGACCGCGCGTCGACCCGGAGGCCGCTGGCCTTGACGCGCTCGGCCGCTTCTGCGGCGAGCTCCTCGGCGTTGCCCATCTGCGAGGCCCAGAGCACCGTCACCGTGTCTGTGTCCGGTTCCGACGACGATGAGTCGGACCGGGGGACAGCGGGATCGGGTGCGGCGGCCGCGCGGGAGTACAGGCCGGCGAGAACACCCGACACCCAGATGCGGAGCTCGGCACCCAGCGGTGCATCGGCCGGGAGCACCGGACTGCCCGCGGGCGAGTCGCCCACGCCGGCCACCAGGCCGGCCAAGTAGAGGCGCTCGGCAGGGGTCATCGCAGGTGGTACGACACCCGAGACCCCCAGTGCGACACCGAGTTCCGTCGAACCCGCGGCGACGACCGGCGCATCGTCGACGTCACCGCGCGAGCCGGGCACCCGGATCAGGGTCACCGCACACACTTTCAGCTCCGGTTGCTGCGACAACGGATCCACCGCGTCGGACGTGACGGCATTGATCGCCAGGTGTTCACCGAAGACGTCGTTCCAGTGAAACGGTACGAAGCAGTTGCCGGGTCGCACGCGGTCGGAGATCCGCGCCGGCAACACCGCCCGGCCGCGACGGGAGGCCACCTCGACCTTGTCCGCGGCGGTGATGCCCAGCCGATCGGCATCGTCGGGATGTATCTCGACGAAGGGCTCCGGGTTCAGTTTGTTGAGCTTGGCCACCCGGCCGGTCTTGGTCATGGTGTGCCACTGGTGGGGCAACCGGCCCGTGTTGAGCAGGAAGGGGTAGTCGTCGTCGGGCATCTCGGCCGGGTCGAGGTGGGGGCGGGCGAAGAACTGGGCGCGGCGGCTGGGGGTGGCGAACGCGAGGCGCGGCGTCGACCCGTCGTCAAGGCGGTGGAGAGTCTGACTGCGACCGTCGTTGAGATATCGGATCGGGTTGCGGGCACCGGTGTCCACCGGATCGGGCTCGCCGTCTTCGGCCGGCGGGCACGGCCATTGCATCGGCGTGCGGCGGAGCCGGTCGTAGGTCACCCCGCGCAAGTCGTAGCCGGTGTTCGGGTTCGCGAACCGTTTGATCTCCTCGAACACCTCCTCGGCGCTCGCATAGTCGAAGGCGTCGGCGTACCCCATCTCGGCGGCGATGCGCGCGATGAGCTGCCAGTCCGGGATCGCCTGTCCGGGGGCGTCGAGCGCGGGTTCGAACAGGGTGAGGTTGCGTTCGGAGTTGACCATCACACCGGTCGACTCCGACCACAGTGTCGCGGGCAGCACCACGTCGGCGTACTGGTTGGTCTCGGTGTCGACGAAGGTGTCCTGGGTGATCACGAGCTCGGCGCGCTCGAGTCCCTCGATGACGGTTCGACGATTGGCCACCGAGGCAACGGGATTGGTGCAGATGATCCAGCATGCCTTGATCTCGCCGTCGGCCATCCGGCGGAACATGTCGATGGTGCCGCCGCCCACGTCGGTGCGTAGGGTCCCGGCCGGAACACCCCAGACGTCCTCTACGAACTCGCGATCCGCCGCGGATACGACGGCGCGCTGGCCGGGCAGGCCCGGGCCCATGTAACCCATCTCGCGTCCGCCCATGGCGTTCGGCTGTCCGGTCAGTGAGAACGGTCCGCTGCCGAGCCGGCAGATCGCACCGGTGGCGAGGTGGAGGTTGATGAGCGCGTTGGTGTTCCAGGTCCCGTGGGTGGACTGGTTGAGGCCCATCGTCCAGCAACTCATCCAGTTGGCTGCGTTGCCGATGAGCTCGGCCGCGGCCCGCAGGTCCGACGCCGCGATCCCGGTGATCGATTCGACGACATCCGGCGGGTACTGGGCGGCGAAGTCGGGGATCTGGTCGAAGCCGTCGGTAAACGACTCGATGAACTCGGTGTCGGTGTGGCCGTTCTCGATGAGCAGGTGCAGCAGGCCGTTGAGGAAGGCGAGGTCGGTCCCGGATCGGATCTGCAGGAACAGGTCCGCCTTGTCGGCCGTCGCCGTGCGTCGAGGATCGACGACGATCAGCTTCGCCCCGGCCTTGACCCGGTCCATCATGCGCAGGAACAGGATCGGGTGACAGTCGGCCATGTTGGCGCCGATGACCAGGAAGACGTCGGCGTGGTCGAAGTCCTGATAAGACCCGGGCGGCCCGTCGGAGCCGAGCGACAGTTTGTATCCGGTCCCGGCGCTCGCCATGCACAGCCGCGAGTTCGACTCGATCTGGTTGGTGCGCAGGAATCCCTTGGCCAGCTTGTTCGCCAGGTACTGCGCCTCCAGAGACATCTGGCCCGACACATACAGGGCCACCGCGTCGGGCCCGTGCTCGTCGACGATGTCGCGCAGGCGTCGCGCGGTGTCGGTGACGACGGCGTCGAGTGCGTCGGGCCGGAGCTGGCCGCCCCGATCGTCTCGGACCAGCGCGGTGGACAGGCGCCCGCCGGCGGCGAGCATGTCCGCGGTGGTGGACCCCTTGGTGCACAGTCGCCCGAAGTTCGTCGGATGATCGGGCCGGCCGATCGTCTTGGTGACGCGGTCGGAATTGTCGTCGAGCTTCATCTCCATGCCGCAACCGACACCGCAATAGGCGCACAGCGACATCACCGATCGGGACACGACAGATCGAGTCGGGGCAGACAGGGTCACGGGTTCCAGCGTCGGAGGTCGATGTTTCGCGACCCGAAGCCCGGCGTTACGCATCCATCAACTTGACCTCACAGAACTCGGTCCCCGATGTGAAAGGCCGCCGGAACCGCAGGTGAACGCCGACTCCGTCACTTGAACGGGTGGGTTTCGGCGTTGCTCAGCCGGATCTCAGCCGGGGTGGATAAGACTGTAGCCATGCGCATCCTCGTGGTCGATGACGATCGGGCCGTCCGGGAGTCGTTGCGACGGTCGCTTACCTTCAACGGCTACAGCGTCGAGACCGCGGGCGACGGCATCGAGGCACTCGAGAAGATCCTGGCCGACCGGCCCGACGTGGCGATCCTCGACGTGATGATGCCTCGGCTCGACGGCCTCGAGGTGTGCCGCCGGCTCCGCTCTGCCGGTGACGACCTCCCCATCCTGGTGCTGACCGCACGCGACTCGGTGTCCGAGCGGGTGTCGGGCCTCGACGCCGGAGCCGACGACTACCTTCCCAAGCCGTTCGCCCTCGAGGAACTCCTCGCCCGGTTGCGGGCGCTGTTGCGCCGTGCCTCGCCGGACGAGGACGCGGATTCGGAGACCCTGACGTTTGCGGATCTGTCGCTCGATCCCGTCACCCGCGACGTCACCCGCGGCGAGCGCTCGATCAGTCTGACGCGCACCGAGTTCGCCCTGCTCGAGATGCTCATGGCCAATCCGCGCCGGGTGTTGTCGCGCAGCCGCATCCTCGAAGAGGTCTGGGGCTACGACTTCCCGACGTCGGGTAATGCGCTCGAGGTGTACGTCGGCTATCTCCGGCGCAAGACCGAGGCCGACGGCGAACCCCGACTGATCCACACCGTGCGCGGGGTCGGGTACGTCCTGCGGGAGACGCCGCCCTAGTGATCGGCAAGTCGTCGAACTCGACGTCGCGACACCCGAAGACCCCGGATCTCCTCCGCGACCGCCTCACCCGGGCGATCACGGGGCACACCACCGGTGTCGGGTCGGACGAGAAGGAGATGCGGGCGCCGATGCCGCTGATGCGCGCGGTGTCGCTGCGTACCCGCGTGACGATCCTGTCGGCGACCGTCGTGCTGGTCTCGGTGAGTCTGATGGCCGCGGCCGCGTATTTCGTCGTGTATCGCGCGATGTACAACGATGTCGACCAGCAGCTCGAGAGTCGCGCCGACGGGATGGCCGCGCTCGCCCGCGCGGGGGTCCTGCGTACGCAACCCGAGCAGCTGGTGGCCGGAACGGTGTTCTCCACCAACATCTCCATCGCGCTGGTGACCCCCAGCGGCGAGACGTATCTCATCGGTCAGGTGCCGTTCGACGACGTCGAGCGCGGCATCGTCCGGTCGCCGTCCGTGCCCGGTTCCACGCAGCAGAGCCTGCGCACCACGCGCAATCAGCGTGTCCTGACCCGCAAACTCGACGACGGCAACACCCTCGTGCTCGCACAGAGCCTCATCCAGACCGACCGAGTGCTCAAGCGTCTGGCCTGGGTGCTCTTCGTCGTCGGTTGCGGCGGGGTCGCCCTCGCCGCCCTGGCCGGGACGACGGTGGCGCGAGCCGGGTTGCGGCCGGTCTCACGTCTCAACCGCGCCGTGGAGCGGGTCGCGCGGACCAACGACCTGACGCCCATCCCGGTGACCGGCAACGACGAACTCGCCAAGCTCACGGTCAGTTTCAACGCCATGCTGCGCGCCCTCGACGAGTCCCGGGATCGGCAGGCACGTCTGGTCGCCGACGCCGGACACGAACTGCGGACCCCGTTGACCTCGTTGCGGACCAATCTGGAGTTGCTGATCGCCGCGAGTCGTCCCGGGGCGCGGGCGGTACCGGAGGAGGACATGGTCGATCTCCGTGCCGACGTGATGGCGCAGATCGAGGAATTGTCCACGCTCGTGGGCGATCTCGTCGACCTCGCCCGCGAGGACGCGCCGGAAGTGGTCTACGAGGAGGTCGATCTCGCCGAAATCGTGGAGCAGGCCCTCGAACGAGTTCGACGCCGCCGCAACGACGTCGAGTTCGAGGTCGACCTCGCCCCATGGTTCGTGTTCGGCGAGGCACATGGACTGTCGCGTGCGGTGCTGAACGTGCTCGACAACGCGGCGAAGTGGAGTCCTCCCGGCCGCACGGTGCGCGTCGGCCTGACCCAGGTCGGGATGTCGACCGCGGAGCTCACCGTCGCCGATGCCGGTCCCGGAATCCCCGAGGAGGACCGGGGTCTCGTCTTCGAGCGGTTCTATCGGTCGACGCAGTCGCGGTCGATGCCGGGATCGGGTCTGGGACTGGCGATCGTGCGTCAGGTGGTCGAACGACACGGCGGCACCGTGGTCGCCGACACGTCGCCGCTCGGGGGAGCGCTGATCCGGATGACCCTGCCGGGCCGGGCAACTGCGGCGGAACCATCCCCGCAGGTGATTCGTCAGTAGAGGAGAAGCGGGTGGCGCCGGGCCGACGACTCGGTTGTCGACGACTGCGAACAGCCTTGAACTCGCCCGGTGTGACCTGGTCTCGGATCACCTAGGGTTGACCGAAGGCGCAGTTCGGGTACGACGATGCCGAGGTGTTGCGGTCCCGGCCCGGCCACTGACAAAAAGCACCGGCGCATGGCCGGGCCGACGAGGAAGAGACGAAGATGACGACTGGCGGTTCGCACGGTGACGGCTCCTACGGGGGCGGTCAGCACGGCGGTGGTCAACACGGTGGTGGTCAACACGGTGGGGGCCAGCCGGGCGGGGGCCACCGCGCGGCGTCCGGCAACGAGGCGTCGGGACAGGGCGGGCCGTTCGGTCCGCCGTCGGGCTCCTTCCCCGCACCGGGCGGCCAGGGCTACCCGGGTACCAACGCGCCGACATCGTCGTACGGCAGGCCCGGGACGAGTCCGTTCCCGCCCCAGGGCAACTTCGGTCCGGGTCCCTCGTACGGACAGTCGGGACAGCCGCCGTTCGGCTCCCAGCCCGGCTTCGGGAACCAGGGCCCGGACGGCCCCTCGGCCGCACCCGCCAAGAAGAAGAGTGGCGGACGCCTCGTGGCGCTGGGGGTGGCCGGACTCGTCCTGGCGTTGGTCGCGGGCGGTGTGGGTGGCGTGGCCGGATACAACCTCGCCGAGTCCGACGGTGGTTCCAGTTCCAGCAACGGTCCGCTGGGCGGCGATCCCGGCAACGACAACACGACGCCGGTCGCCGCGCCGGCCGGTTCCGTGCAGGAGGTCGCGGCCCGGGTCACCCCGTCGGTGGTCTCCATCGAGGTCGCGTCCGGCGGGGCGATGGGTTCCGGCTCGGGCGTCGTCCTCAGCGAGGACGGCGTCATCATGACGAACAACCACGTCGTCAGCGCCGGCGGCAACGGCCCGGCGTCGAGGGTTGCGGTCAACTTCGCCGACGGTTCGCGGGCCGAGGCCCGTGTCCTGGGCGCCGACCCGATCTCCGACATCGCGGTCATCAAGGTCGACCGCGACGACGTCACACCGATCACCGTGGGCAACTCGAACAACCTGGCCGTCGGGCAGGACGTGATCGCGATCGGTTCACCGCTGGGACTCGCGGGCACCGTCACCACCGGCATCATCAGCGCGCTCAACCGTCCCGTGCTGACCTCGCGTGACCCGGGGACCAACACCACCTCGGTCATCGACGCCATCCAGACGGACGCGGCGATCAACCCGGGCAACTCCGGCGGTGCCCTGGTGAACGCCCGGGGCGCGCTGATCGGGATCAACACCGCGATCGCCACCCTCGGTGGGGGTGAGCAACAGGCCGGTGGCAGCATCGGACTCGGGTTCGCGATCCCGATCGACCAGGCGATCCGGGTGGCCCGGGAACTCGAGGCCACCGGCAAGGCCAGCCACGCCAACATCGGTGTGTCGGTACGGCCGAGCGGCGCGTCCGACGCACCCGGAGCCGTCGTCACCGCGGTGACGCCCGGCGGTCCGGCCGCGAACGCGGGCATCCCCGAGGACGCGGTCATCACGAAGGTCGACGACCGCGTCATCGCCTCCGGAGACGCCCTCGTCGCCGCGGTCCGATCGCACGCCCCGGGCGACACGGTCACCGTGACGTACCTGGACAACGGCGCCACCAAGACCGCCCAGGTGAAGCTCGGCACGCTCGAGGCCGGCTGACCGCCCACCACAACTGCATCGAGGAGGCTGTTCCGGCGCCCACCGCGGGCGCCGGCACAGCGCAGCACGAACGACCGTTTCGACGGTCCCACCCATCGAGAAAGGGCCTGTCATGTCCGACGCTGCTCCGCGCAACCCGGGTACCACCGCTGTCTCCGCCGAGACCGATCTCGACGAGAACTCATTGGACGTCCGCCTGGCGGGCGGGCCGGGTCCGGTCGACCCCGCCGACGTGGTCGCGGCCGACGCCGCGGCACGGGAGTTCGTCGCGCGCCACGAACAGGCCGCTCACCGCCCGCAGGGCGAAGAGATCGGTCGTGCGCTGGTCGTCGTCGTCGACGACGAGGCGGCCCACGGTGAGGACCAGCGTCTGCTCGGGCCGCTCGTGAGCGAATTGCTGGCCGAGGCGGGGTTCCACGTCGACGCCGCCGTGGTCGTCTCCGGGGACGAGGTGGAGATCCGCAATGCGCTCAACACCGCGGTGATCGGCGGAGTGGACCTCGTGGTCTCGGTGGGCGGCGTCGGCGTCGGCGCCCGGGATGTGACGCCCGAGGCCACCGAACCCCTTCTGGACCGGCGTCTGCGGGGTATAGAAGAGGCCGTCCGCAGCTCCGGTCTGGCGGCGGGAGCCACCGACGGCGGACTTTCGCGCGGGCTGGCTGGAATCTCCGGACAGACACTCGTGGTGAACCTGGCCAACTCGCGGGCTGCGGTGCGCGACGGCATGGCGACTGCCGCACCCCTCGCCAAGTACGTCATCGAGTCGATCAGCGAGTTCTGAGCCGGTCGCTCGGCAGGGCCTCCGAGCGGCCCCGAAATCTGTTCAGCAATACAAAGAAAACTCCTGGTTAACAGGGTGACGGGCCACTTTCGATGGGATATCCGACCGGTGGGAACAGAGTCTTCAGAACCCCGGAAATTGCCGATGAACAGCGATGATGACGCCGCGCAGCAGCGAGCTGCGCGGCGTCGTCGTCTCGACGCGGTGTTCGGAAACACCCTTCCTGAACTGACTTCAGACGAGAGTGACGAACATCACACAGGGTGCTCTAAGGATTGGTACGAGGCGCAGCGGCCGCCGCATCACGGGTGATTTCGCTCTTTACGTACGTAGTCACATCAGCGTGTTTTCCTGTCGTTAACTTTCGCCGTTCTATCGTTGGCGAATCCGAGATTCACGCTGGTGCGTGCCCTCTTCGTGACACGGCCGAGTCCTCCTGTTGCCCGAGTTGAGACCGCTCCGATAACGTTCGGCTCGACGACGCGCGGTCCCCAGAGTCGGGGACCGGGGGGAGTCCTGCGATCTGTCGCGAGTGACAACGCAGCAGTGACCAGGAATTCGATGGATTCTCAACGACAGCTAAGGCATGCGTAAGAGCTGGCTTGGTGGTAACTGTGTGGAAGCCCATCGAACGTCGTGGGTCATGACTTGCGGGTGTGAGTGCATTCCGCGGGGTAACAGCCGAATCCTGTGAGAGGGAACGAATGAGCAAGTTCAGCAAGCTTGGGCTGCGCCGCGCCGCGGGCGCGGTCGCGATCGCCTCGGCCGCGGTCGTGGGCCTGGCCGGCATGGGCGTCGGCGAAGCGGCGGCAGCTCCGCTGGCCAACGGCTACAAGGTGGCCTCGGGCATCGATGGTGAGAAGGTTCAGACCTGGCGTACGCAGGAGTCGCAGTACTCGGTCAAGCGTGTTGCCTACAACGGTGGCCTTGGGCGTACAGCGGTGCTGTCAGGTGTGTACACCTCGAAGGCGACTGCGGAGGTCGCGGGATCGCTGAAGGTCTACGTCATCGCAGGCTGCCAACTCGATGTCAGTAGTCTCCAACTCGGAGGTGGCGGCGGACTCTCGCTCGGAGGCTCCCCGCTGATGCCGGCGTCCCCCACCTTCGGACTCAATGGAGGCGTTTCGATCCCGATTACGCTGGGCGAAGCTGCAGTGGTCGAGGTTGGTGACAAGGATATCTCCGAAGGCGGCGTGGCCTCGATTCAGCTCCAGGACTTCGAGATCAATTTCCCCAATTGTGGTGGTTATGCTTCGGCCCGCAGTGTTACCCAGACGATTGCCGCCAAGGGTTACAACATCGAGGATGATGGCTCCACCGTCGAAGGTGAAGGCACCCTCCTCAAGTCCACCCTGTACGGCCAGCCCTTCTTTGTGAGCTGAGCGACAGCAGATTACAAGCATCTCTGAGATCTACCTGCTCGCGAAGCAGAACTACTTTCCACGAAGGGGAATCATGAACAAGAACATCACGCGCCGCGTGGTTGCGGCTGCCGGGCTCACCGGTGTCGTGGCGATGGGCCTCACCAGCCTCGGCGCCGGCGGAGCTACCGCTGGTCCGCTGCCCGGTGGCAAGATCACCAAGAACCTCGTCGACGGCACCCCGATCACGGTCCAGCTGTTCGATGAATCCGTGACCGTGACGAAGCCCCTGATCAACGTGCCAACCAACCGTGAGGTCTGGGCGTCGGGCAAGGTCAAGGTAACTGTTGGCGGCAAGGCCGAAGGCGGCGAGATCGAGGCCGGCTACATCGTGGGTTGCCAGGTGCACATCGGTGCAGAGGGTCAGGCCGGAGGCGGAATCGGTTACAGCGGGACGATCGATGATCCTGCTGGCGGCACGCTTGGGTGGGACAGCGACGACGGTTACGGTACCCCCGGTGTGGGTGCCGGATTCGAAATCGGCCCCGGACAGGTGACGTACGTGCCGATCATTCAGGAGGAGAACGACGACGATGATGCCGTCAACTCCTATACTTTCGGCGGCAGCTCGGGTGGCGTGGCTTACAGCCAGGAGCAGTTCACCATCGATCGCTGCGCTGGCTTCGCCGAGGCCAAGGCTAAGGTGACTGTCACAGTCGAGACAGATGCGGTCAAAGGCATCGTGACCCTGTATGGCAAGCCGTTCAGCCTTGGCTGATCGCCTCTTTTACTACGCCGCGGGGCGGGAATCCGACTGGGTTCCCGCCCCGCGGTCGTTCTTGTGAGGTCGGTTCGGTGTCGCTGTGAGTCTGCTGTATTCGGCTGTCTGGCAGTGAAACTCATCGGTCCTCGGTCGTAGTCTCGGTGCCGGCGGTGCTCATCCCGCCGGTGAGGAGCCATCGACATGTCCACCGCCACCGAACTGCGACCGGTTGACGATCCGAGCGCGAGCGACGTGGGGCCACGCGTCCCGACGCCGGAGTCCCGTCCGGCGACTCTCACCGTGTCGATGACCATCCGCCGTTTCGCGCCCTTGGTCGCCGGTCTGAGGTGGCGTCTCGCGCTCGCCGTCATCTGCCATCTCGTGCAGGTCGGCACCACGGTGGTCACCGTCGCGCTGTTCGCGCACATCGTCGACGACGTGCTGGTGACCGGCGATCTGAGCGCGCTGTCCACCCCGATGATGATCTGGGTGGGTGTCTCCCTTCTCGGCGCCGTGTCGTCGTATGCGGGCGGGATCCTGACCGCAGGCGTGACCGAGACGGTACTGCTGCGTCTCCGGGGTCAGCTGTACGCGCACATCCAGCGACTCGCGCCGCACACGCGGGACCGGTTCGGTGACGGAGACCTGGTGTCGCGCACCACCGCCGACGTCGAGGCGGTCGACAGTCTCGTGTCGTCGGGTGTGGTCTCCGGCGTCGTCGCCACCGTGAGCCTCCTCGTCTACGGTGCCGCCGCCTTCGCGACCAACTGGCAGTTGGCCCTCGTCGCCGCCGTTCTCGCGCCGCTGCTCTGGGCGACGGCCCGCCGATTCGGCGCCGTGGTCAAACATGCGTCGCGTCGCGAGCGGCAGGCTGCCGGCCGAATCAGTTCACTGGTCGCCGAGGGGATCGGCAACATGGTGGCGTTGCAGGCCGACAACCAGACCTCGCACCACCGAGCCCGGGTCCTGGAGCAGAACCGCCGATGGCGGGAGGCCCGGATGTCGGAGTCCCGCGCCGGGGCGGCGTTCGCCGAGGCGGTCACGGTCGTCGAAGTGCTCTGCATGATCGTCGTCATCGCGTTCGGGGCGTGGCTCATCGCCGGCGGTGATGCGCAACTGGGCACGCTCATCGCCCTGACCGGATATCTCGGGTACCTCTACCCGCAGATCCAGGCACTCGGCGGTCTGCTCGTCGAGGTCACGTCCGCGACCGCGAGCGCCGAACGGGTGGCCGAGGTCCTCGACGCGCCTGCGGGTGTCGCCGAACCGATTGCGCCCGAATCGATTGCGCCCGAATCGATTGCGTCCGAACCAGCGGCCATCGACCCGATTCCGGCCCGTCGTCCGGTCGCGCCCGCATCGGTGAGTCTGTCGTTGACCGGGGTGTCCTTCGCGTACCCGGACAACGGGTCCCGAGTCCTCGAGGACGCCCACCTGGAGATCCGTGCGGGCGAGACAGTCGCGGTCACGGGACCCAGTGGTGCCGGCAAGAGCACCCTGACCCGTCTGCTGCTTCGTCTGTACGACCCCGACGCGGGGTCGATCCGACTGAACGGCACCGACATTCGCCACCTCGACGTGAGCGATCTGAGAGAGCACCTGTCGGTGCTGCATCAGCGGCCGGCGTTGATGCGCGGCACGATCGCGGACAACATCCGCTTCGGCTGCACCACGGCGACCAGAGCGGACATCGCAGCTGCCGCGCGGGCCGCAGGGGCCGCCGAATTCATCTCGCGGATGAACGGCGGCCTCGACGCCGAGGTCGTCGAACGTGGGGAGAACCTGTCCGGTGGTCAGCAGCAGCGAATTGCGCTGGCGCGCACTATCCTTCGGAACCGCCCGGTACTCGTCCTCGACGAACCGACCACGGGCCTCGACGACGAGACCGTCAGCGGGATCCTCGAACCACTCGCCAGTGTCGCGTCACTGCGGACCACTATCCTCATCACCCATGATCCGCGTGTGCTCGACCTCGCCGACCGGACAGTCGAGTTGCGCGACGGACGGTTTGCCGATGCGGCTCCGGTGGCGCCGCGGTCAGGCGAGGGCGCGCTCGTAGAACGACCACGAACGGTGCAACTGGTCCTGCCAGTACAGCCATGAATGGGTTCCCGCCGGCGGGAGGTCCACCGTCGCCGGGATGTTCAACTGCCCGAGACGATTCAGGAGCTGGACGGTGCAGCCCAGGGTGGCGCCCTCGATGACTCCGCCCACGACGATCTGGTCGGCCAGGGTGTCCAGGTCCTTCACGTAGCGAGGATTGTCGTACTGCCCGGGCAGACCGCCGGCGTTCGAGATGTAGAGCTTCTGGCCACGCAGCTTGGCGGCGTTGACCACGGGATCGTGGGCGCGCCAGCCGGAGCCGCCGTACGGACCCCACATGTTGGTGGCGTCGCCGTCCCCGCGGATCTCCACGACGAGTCGGATGTATTCCTGACCGAACGGGTCGGACGTCGTCGGACATCCGCTGTAGGAGCCGACGGCCTGGTAGAGATCGGGATGCTCGATGGCGAGATTCAGCACCGACGTCGCCGACGAGGAGATCCCGCCGATGGCGTTGCGCCCTGAGGTGTTGTAGGTGGCATCGACGACCGCGGGGAGCTCCTTGCCCAGGAAGGTCGACCACTTGTGCACGCCGAGAACCGGATCGGGCTTCTGCCAGTCGGTGTAGTAGCTGTACTGGCCGGCGTTCGGGATGACCACGTACAGGTTCTTGTTGCGCGTGAACTCGACGATGTCGGTCTTCTCCAACCAGTTGGCGCGATCCTCGCCGCCGCCGGCACCGTTGAGGAGGTAGAGCACCCCGCGCGGCTTGGACTCGTCGGCCGGCTTGATCACGGTCAGCGGTACATCACGGTTCATCGCGTCGGAATGCACGACGATGTCGGTCACGCGCCCGGGCGATCCGGCGTCGACGAGTCGTGGTGCGGCGCTCGCCCCGCCGGTCATCGGAGCGACGAGCGAGATGCTGAGCGCGACCGCCGCTGCCATCCCGAGCTTGCGCAAACCTCTGTACACGTTTCCTCCTGATCGGGAGACGACGAGCCGATGATCCGACTCGCGCTGGCTCCTGTCATCTGTCACGGGTCCGACCTCGCGTCCGGACCGCTGGGACTGCTGCCGCTCACGCTCTCGTCGTCGCCGGCCGCGGCGTCTGCCGGCGCCAGTCCGCACCGTCGGGCGTAGATCCCGCCCGCGGCGAGCAGCTCATGGTGGGTCCCTGCTTCGGCAATCACCCTATCGTCGAGGACGACGATCTGGTCGGCCAACGCCGCGGTCGCCATGCGGTGGGTGATCAGCAGGGTGGTGGTCCCCGCACGCAGACGGTGCAGGGCACGTTGAACGAGCAACTCCGTGCGGGGGTCGGCGGCGCTCGTCGCCTCGTCGAGAATGAGGATCCCGGGCGACGCGGCAATCGCGCGCGCGACGGTGACCAGCTGTTTCTCGCCGGCGCTGAGGTTCTCGGATTCCTGGCCGATCACGGTGTCGATGCCATCGGGGAGCGCTGCGACGATCTGCGCGACGTGGCTGTCCGTGAGAGCCGCATCGACCGCACGGCCGTCCTCGATGCCGAAGGCGATGTTCTCGCGGACTGTCCCGGTGAACAGCCACGGTTCCTGGGTGACGACGGCCATGTCCGCCCGTGCCCGGTGCGGTCCGAGTTCGACGAGATCGACGCCGTCGATGGTGATCGAGCCCCGGCTGGGTGCGTAGAACGCCTGCAGGAGATTGGTCAGCGTGGTCTTGCCCGACCCGGTGGTCCCCACCACGGCGGTGGTCGTGCCGGGCGCCATCCGGAAGCTCACCGAGTCGAGAACGGGGTTGTCCTCCTCGTAGGCGAAGCCCACGTCGTCGAAGACGATCTCGGGCGGGAGCTGGTGCCGGCCGGACGAGACCGGCACCGGTCGGTCGGTGTCGGCGCCGCCGTCCTCGGGAGCTTCGAGCACCTCGCGGACCTTGCTCGCCGACACGGTGCCGGACTGCACCTTGGTGACGAACCCGGCGAGTTCGCGAACCGCGCTCGTCAGCTGCTGTGCGAACACCACCACAACCTGAGCCGCCCCGAGACTGAGGTGCCCGTCGACCACCATGATCCCGCCGAGGACCGCCAGGATCAGGAACACCAGGGCGTTGACCGCGGTGAGGACCGAGGGCAGGGAACCGCCGATCCACTGGGCAGAGCGGACCGACGAGAAGAGTTTGTCGTTGAGGTCGTCGAAGCGGCGCGCGGCGGTCGGTTCGGCGTTGTACGCCTGCAACATCCGGCGCGCGCTGAGTTCCTCTTCGATGTGCCCCGTGAGCGCGGCCGTGGTCGTCCAGCGGGACTCGAGGTGCGGTCGTGCCCGGCGGGCGAGCAGGACCGCGGCCAGCGCCGACACGGGTGCCGCGACCAGGGCGACACAAGCCAGCATCGGGGAGATGACGAACAGCACGGCGGTGACGACGAGAAGCGTCAAGGCATTCGTCGGAACGGTCACCAGCACCGGTGCGATCACCGTCGCGGCGTTGTCGGTGTGGGCGGTCAGCTTGCTCACCAACACACCACGTGTGGTGTTTTCGAAGTAGCGCCACGGAAGACGGTGGATCTTGTCCTCGATGCGTGCGCGCAACCCGGCCACCGACCGCTGCACGGCGACAGTCAGCAACCGGCCCTGGGCGAGGTTGCAGACCGCGGCCGCCACGAACACCCCGACCTGGATCGCCAGCAGCGTCCAGAGCAGTCCCCAGTTCATCGTCGCGTCGCCGACCGTGCCGTCGACGATCACGTTGGTGACCGCACCGAACAGGATCGGCGCTACGACGCCGCCGACCGCGGCGAGGATCGCGAAGAGGGAGATGGACGCCCCACGTCCTCTGCTCAGGTCGAGTTGCCGGACGATCCAGCGCAGCGATTTATCGCGCCGTCGAGCCGTCGGTCGGTCTGCCGACGCCTGCTTCCCCCTCGGCCCGACCGCCGGCGCCTGCGATCTCTGGTCAAGCATTGGTCACCGACTGCGCGTAGGCGATCTCCCGATAGATGTCGCTGCGTGACCGCAACTCCGAATCTGTTCCGAGGCCGACGATCCGTCCCGCGTCGAGCACCGCGATGAGGTCCGCATGCTGGACCGACGACACACGCTGCGCGGCGATCAGGACCGTCGCATCCGGATCGGTCCGGCGCAACCGTCCGATGATCTGGGCCTCGGTGTCGACGTCGAGAGCGCTGAACGGGTCGTCGAGGACGTACAGCGCGGGCCGGCGGAGCACGGCACGCGCGAGTGCGAGCCGTTGGCGCTGACCACCGGAGAAGTTGCGTCCCTCCTGCGCCACCGTGGCGTCGAGAGCGCCGGGTCGAGCCGAGACGAAGTCGGCCGCGGCGGCGACCTCCAGGGCGTCCCACAGCTCGTCGTCGGTGGCGGTCGGTCGGGCGATCCGGAGATTGTCGGCGACCGTCCCGGTGATGAGCTCCGCACCCTGACCCACGAAGGCGCTGCGTGCGCGAACCCAGGCGGGCGCCAGGGCGGTCACGTCGGCGGCATCCCATCGGAGCACGCCCGACGTGGGGTCGGCGAACCGCAGGGGTAGGGACAGCAGCGTCGACTTGCCGCTTCCGGTTCCGCCGAGGACGCCGGTCACCGTGCCGGGTGCGCAGAACAGGGAGACCTGGTCGACGGTGGGGGACTCGGCGCCCGGATAGGCGACAGACACCGCGTCGAAGACGATCGCGGGCGGTGAGGGCGCCCGGCCGTCACCGGGGTCGCCGGGGTCGAGCGGCTCCGTGTCGAGTACCTCGGTGATTCGTCCGGCGCTGGTCACCGCACGCGGGATGACCCCGGCGATCATGGTCAGCAGCGACACCGCCAGCAGGATCTGGGCGAGATAGCCGACCGTCGCGGTGATCTGGCCGATCTGCATCTCACCGCGGTCGACGAAGATCGCACCCAGCGCGGTCACCGCGACCACGGCGAGGTTCGAGACCACGGTGACCAACGGCAGCATCAGGACCTGCAGTCGGCCGAGGCGCAGGGCCACGTGGGTGAGTTCGTCGTTCTCCACCGCGAACCGGGCGCGTTCCCGGTCCTCTCGCCGAAAGGTGCGGATGATCGCGATCCCACGCAGCTGCTCGCGCAGCACCCGGTTCACGACGTCGAGGCGACGCTGCAACTGCGCAGCCCACGGCACCAGACGCCGGACGAGGACGGCGACGAGGACGACCAGCACCGCCCCGGCGACCACCAGCACGGGCGCCATCCGCCAGCCCTGCGCCAGCGACAACACCAGCGCGCCGAACAGCATCAACGGCGCGGTCACCACGACGGTCAGGCTGATGAAGAGGAATCCCTGGATCTGGCCCACATCTCCGGTGGAGCGCGTCAGCAGGCTCGAGAGGCCGATGGAGTGGACCTGCGGATCGCTGAAGGCGCTGATCCGACCGTGCACACGCGTGCGGAGGTCGCGAGCCGCGCTCGCCGAGATATGGGAGGCCAGGAATGTGGCACCGATCGACACCACCAGGTTGACCACGGCCACCACGACCATGAGCACCCCGACGCGCTTGATGGTCGCCACGTCACCGCGCAGGATTCCGTCGTCGATGATCGCGGCGTTGAGAGCGGGCTGGGCGAGCGTGGTGAACACCGACGCGAGCTGGAAGACGACGAAACCGGCGCAGGCCCAACGGGTTGTCCGGAGCGCGTCGAACAGGAGCGCGAGCAACGCGCGTACCTCATCCTTGCTCATCGAGCGGGTGACGGGCATCTGGTGAGGCTACTCCGGGTCGTCGTGACGCTGGCGCGGTGGTTTGCTCGGTGACGGAAGCCGCTCACGCCGGTTCCAGCGCAGTCTATGCAATTGATCCATGTGGCAAGCTCTTACCAGGAATGCTGATCAACAATGTGTCTCAAACGATTGTTAAATGGAGTGTTCAGCGATCAATTCGAGGAGCTCCAGAGACGAAGAAAGCCGCTCCGCAGTTGACCACGGAGCGGCTCAGTATTCGGGTCGTTCAGGCGGGTGCGTCTTCAGAACCCGATTCGATCGAGCCGGTGACGAGTTCGACGATAGCGTCGGAAATTGCGCCCTGAATCACTTCTGCCATGAGATCTCCTTCGTCGGTGGTGGTGCATACGTGCTCGCACGCACTTCGATTGGCGAGCACGTCGCAGACAGTACGTTATTCGATTACAGGAGGGCTAGCATTTCGTGCGGGGTCGATAAATAGGGTTGACCGCAAGAGTTCGGCGTTCGGTCATCTCTCGGTCATCGTCGTGATGGTGAGGGGACAAATACTAGAAGAGTTCTCGCAACCCCGTATGGTTCAGCTTTCCGAATGCCAAGACCGGGGTTGTTGCTGACCGGTGGCGCGTACAGGCAATCGATGTGCTGATATGAACCGATGACGCATCGCGTACAAGTGGGCGGCACGACGACCCGACATTTGGTCGAATCGGATCAAGATGCCGCCCTCGATCTGCTCGAACACGGCCTGCGCGAGGTCCCGGTGTACCGATGGCTGATCGGGCGGGACTCGCCAGTCGAGGCGTACCGCTGGTACGGAGAAATCTTGTTCGTCGAGTACCTGCGAGGCCTACACGGAGTCTTCGACGAGTGGGGTGACCTCATTGCGCTGATCGCGGTCTCGGCCCCCGGTGACGAGGCCGGGCGGATCGACGAGGACATGAAGGCGCGCACCAAGCATCAGGTGCAGGTCATAGACGGCTTCATCCACCGCTTCACCGAGTTGCAGCGGAAATCGGAGGAAGCGCAGGTCGCGGAGAATCCGATCCGGGTGATCTTCGCGCTCGTCCATCCGGATCATCGGCGAGGCGGGACCCTCGCCGGGCTGGTCGACCCGGTCATCGAGCGCGGCCGTCGCGAAGGCCTGCCGGTCACGTGCAGCACGAGTGACGAACAGCTGTCGGCCCTCTACGCGCGCCGGTGGGACGCGCAGGTCCGGGCTCAGTTCACCCTGACCGACGGGCCGACCGTCTGGGTGCAGCGCGTCGATCCGCCGGCGTGAACTGGCACTGCCCCTGAGGTGCCCTCCCCATGCTCCCTGAGGTGTGAGCGAAGCGCCCTCCCCATGCTCCCTGAGGTGTGAGCGAAGCGCCCTCCCCATGCTCCCTGAGGTGTGAGCGAAGCGAGTGTCCATGGCCATGAGAAAGTCCCCACTGGTGGCCAGGTCGAGGTCCCCGCTGGTGGCCAGATAAAAGTCCCCACCCTGTGTTCGTCGTGTCGACCCGGAACTGAGGGCCCAGGCGATGACGGTGAAGGTGCCAACCGATCACCATCACCGCCTGGGAGTTCCATTGAAGTCTGCGAAGGACCGTATGGACATCATTTCTGCTTACCGAGAACTCGGAAGCTATCGCGCCGCAGCCGAGGTGTGCGGCACCACCCACAAGACCGTCAAGCGTGTGGTCGACCGGTTCGAAGCCGACGATCAACCACCCGATCGCAAGGAACGGGCCCGCAACTACGATGCGGTCGCCGAGTTGGTCGCTGAGCGAGTCGAGCGGTCACACGGCCGGATCACCGCCAAGCGACTGCTGCCGGTAGCACGTGCCGCGGGCTATGAGGGCTCGGCCCGCAACTTCCGTCGTCTCGTCGCCCAGGAGAAAACACAGTGGCGCCGTGATCATCATCGTGGCCGCCGCCCGGCGGTGTGGGCTCCGGGTGACTACCTGGTCATCGATTGGGCCGTAATCGGCGGGCTGCACATGTTCTGCGCGGTGTTGGCGTTCTCGCGGTGGCGGTTCGTTCGGTTCGCCACCAACGAAACATCCACCACCACACTCGGATTCATCGCCGAGGCGTTGGAAGAGATCGGTGGAGTGCCCAACAAGGTACTCGCTGATCGGATGGGTTGCCTCAAAGGTGGAGTCGTCGCCAACGTCGTCGTACCCACCCCCAC